>JBAXBF010000403.1:0-3001 GCA_037142095.1 Chloroflexota bacterium | reverse complement strand
GAGGCGCGCCAACGTCTGGCAGAGGTCGATCGTGATTTAACCGCCATAGGCTACGACGCTGCTGCCCATGACCGCATCCGCCATAATGAAATCCAGGGCAGAGAGTCAGAGACTGCTCTGCGCAACCTGGAAAAAGCATTGACGGCGCGCGAGCATCTGGAAGCTGAATATCAGGACATCCGCCGCCAGATTGATAGCCGCCGTCAGCAGGTGGAGCAGCAACAAAAAGAATATGACCAGGCGGCGGTTTCCCTGGCAGCCGCTCAGGCGCAGGCTCCTAACCTGAACCAAGCCGAAAAGGATTTAATGGCTTCACGTGAGAAGGAAAACCAACTGCGCATGTTGGTCGGAGCCGCCCAGCAGAAAGTTTCCGTTTTGGATGACCTGCGTATCCGCCATGCGGCGCTGGAAACCGAGCGCGAAGACCTGGCACATATGATTGAGCGCTATAAGAAACTAGAGCGTGCATTTGGCAAGAATGGCATTCCAGCCCTCCTGATTGAGCAGGCTCTGCCCCAGATCGAGGTCAAGGCAAATGACATTTTGAACGCCTTGAGCGAAAGCAGCATGTCGGTGCGCTTCCGCACCCAGAAAGAATATAAGGACAAGAATCGTTCAGATCTGCAAGAGACATTGGACATTGTTATTAGAGACGAGGCGGGCAGCCGCGACTATGAAATGTATTCGGGTGGAGAGGCATTTCGCGTTAATTTTGCCATCCGTCTGGCATTGTCCGAAGTGCTTGCCCAGCGGGCTGGTGCTCGCCTGCAAACCCTGGTGATTGATGAAGGCTTTGGCAGCCAGGATGCTCTCGGACGCCAGCGACTGGTTGAAGCCATTAACCACGTCCAGGAACATTTCTCGAAGATTCTGGTGATCACCCATATAGATGAAATCAAAGACCTTTTCCCGGTACACATCGAAGTGGAAAAGACGGCGCGCGGTTCGGTCATCAATATTGTATGAATAAGACGCGTTTGCTGTTCTGGTTAATCGTGGGTGTGCTGCTTTCAAGCTGTAATTTACCCGTACCCGGCTTCATCCAGGAAACACCAACCCCAACGGTAGTCGTCCAACCATTGAGACCGAAAATCATCCCATCGCCGCTGCCACCGCCTACCCCTACAACGCAGCCAACACCGGTTCCTGTCGAAGGTATCCTAAAAGGAAACCGCTCTCTGCTCGAGGGTGATTGGACAACCGCTCAGCAAGCTTACAAAAGTGCTCTTGATTCCGCGGCGGACGACTCTGCCAAGAGCAGTGCCATGCTGGGCTTGGGGCACACTTCCTATCTTTTAGGAAACTACGCCGAGGCGCTCAATTACCTGCGCCCCGTGCTGGATATACCGAATACGGCGGATAAACCGCGCGCCTACTTCTTCCTGGCTCAGACGTACACCCAACTCCAGCGTTATCCCGAAGCCGCCGAGGCTTACCAGAATTACCTTAAGCACCGTCCAGGCATCCTGGAAGCCTATGTCCACGAATACCGGGCAGACACCTTGTTGAGAGGTGGGGATACGGCTGGTGCCCTGAGCGAATACCAAAGCGCTCTCAAGGCTAACCGTGCCGGTGACCGCCTGGCATTGGATATCAAATTGGCGAATGCTTACCTTCAAAGTGGAGACTATAATACTGCTGTCGTGATGTATGACGATATTCACGACCGGGCTGGGGATGATGTTTATACCAAAGCCCAAATGCGTCTGCTCAAGGGACGCGCCTTGCTCCAGCAGGGGCAAAAAGATAAAGCCATTGAAAGTTTCCAGAACGCTGTGGAAACTTACCCGCAAGCCTATGACTCTTACACCGCATTGGTCGAATTGGTGAATGCAGAAGTTACGATCAATGATTTGAGCCGCGGGATGGTGGATTATTACGCCGGTGAATATGGAGCCGCCTTCGCCGCCCTGGAACGTTATATCCTCTCCAAGACAGGGGATGCCAGCACAATCGCGGCAGCCTATTATTTTCGGGGTTTGGCATTGCAGGGGCGCGGTGAGTATGCGTCCGCCATCAAAGAATGGGATATCCTGATCGAAAAATACCCCAAAAGCACTTATTACCCCAATGCCTGGGATGAGAAGGGCTACACCCTCTGGAATTTCATGGAGCAGTATCCGCAGGCGGTCGAAACTTTTCTGGCATTTGTGAAGAAGAATCCGCAGGATGTGCGCGCACCCGAATTTCTGGTGAATGCAGCGCGGGTTGCCGAACGCAGTGGTGATCTGGAACAGGCTGCCCGTTTATGGGAACGGGTCGCTGTGGAGTACCCCACCTATGATGGCGCGTTCCGTTCCACTTTCCTGGGGGCGATCATGCAGTACCGCCTGGCAAAGTATAAAGAGGCTCTTTCCGATTTACAGCGTGCGCTGGGATTGACTACCAAGATGGATGAGCGCGCCATGGTCTTGTTGTGGACGGGCAAAGCGCAGCAGGTAATCGGAGACAAAGAAGCAGCCCGCATCAACTGGCAGCAAGCTTCCATCAGTGACCCAACCGGTTACTACAGCGAGCGTGCCCGCCAATTATTGACCAATGACCGCAACCTTTTCCTAAACCCATTTTCCCCGCCTCCCGCTTATGACCTCGACAAAAATATCCAGAAAGAACGGATTGGGGCGGAGTTGTGGTTAAAGAGTACGTTTAAGCTTGCGGAGGACACCAATCTATCGGGCGTAGGTCCTCTACTTGACGATGAACGTCTCTGGCGCGGGACAGAGCTATGGGGGCTGGGACTTTTTCCCGAAGCGGAGGATGAATTTGTTTCTCTGCAAGTGAGCCTCAAGGATGATCCTGCCAACACTTTTCGCCTGGCAAATTATATGTTCGACTTGGGAGCTTATCGCATGGCGATCATCAGTTCCCGCCAGGTACTGGATGCCGCCAAGATGGATGATATCGCCACGCTCAGCGCACCGGTTTATTTCAACCGCCTGCGTTTTGGTTCGTATTACCGTTCGCTGTTCACAGCAGCAGCCGATGAATACCAGTTCAACCC
>JBAXBF010000402.1:0-3017 GCA_037142095.1 Chloroflexota bacterium | reverse complement strand
ATATCATCGCAGTCAATGTCACATGGTTTCTATGTCAAATTTTGTGCTTCTGACATAGCGGACGTGATCACCTCATCTTTTACCCCTTGCCGGCGCAAGCTCTCTATGATGGCTGAAATTTCTACGTTTCCTTCGAGGCGTTCAATATCTGTCCGCAATCCCTGTCCAATGTAAGCCTTTATGAGAGCCTGGTAACCAGAAAAACCGAGCAAAGGGCTCTGGCTAGACTTTCGCGAATCACCGGCAAAAATGATATAATCAAGATAGATTGAGTGGCTGTAATTGAATGGTTAAGGAGATCGGGGTGTCGAAGGATAGTGACAACTCTCAAAATTCTGGCAATTTGCAAGAGGCAGCGGAAGAATTGTTAAAGCTGCAATCTGGCAAAGCAAATACCCTTTCAGAGCAGGATACCGAGCGTCTGCTGCACGAACTGCAGGTACACCAGATCGAACTGGAGATGCAGAACGATGTATTACGGCAGGCACAGGCGGAATTAGAGATTTCGCACAACCGCTATACAAACCTCTTTGACTACGCTCCGCTTGGATACTTGACGTTTAACGAACAAGGTCTTATCCTGGAAACCAATCTTACCGCGGTAACAATGTTGGGTGTGGTAAGAAGCCGGCTAGTGGACCGGCGGTTGGCGCAATTCATCCTACCCGCGGATGAGGATATTTATTTTCGCTTCTGCCAGGCGCTTTTTAACGGTGGTCTACCGCAGGTATGCGAACTGCGCATAGTGAAAAATGACGGCACCTCCTTCTGGGCGCGCCTGGATGCCAATCTGGTGCAGGTTGAGCTTGGGAAACCTGTGTGCCATGTCACCCTGGGCGACATCACTGCCAGCAAACAAGCGGAATCCCAAAGGGAGACAGCCACCGCGGCATTGCGTGAAAGTGAAACCAAGTTGCTCCGTTCCCAAAAGATAGCAAAGATGGGATCATGGGAATGGGATCCGTTGACCGATCAAGTCGCTTATACGGATGAAATATTTAATATTTTTGGCATAGAGCGGGATGCTGCCTGAAGTGCCAGTATTCATTCAGAAGCCGTTTTCACTGGCAGCCCTGACAAGCAAGTTGAGCGAGGTTTTGAGGCAGCATAATTGAAAGTCATCAAGAGAAGAATATGGATCGATTAGAGTCTAAGAAAACGAAACAAGAAATGTTAGAGGAAATTCACGAGTTACGAACGCGCCTGGAACAGGTTCAAATCCTAACTGAAAACCTGGATCAAAAACCACGCCAATTTGAATACCAACAACTTTTGAACTTTTTTTATGACAGTGTCATCCCGACGCTTATTTTGAGTAAGCAGGGTGAGATTGTGGCTTATAACCCCGCCATGCAACGCTTGACTGGATATACCCATGAGCAGCTTCCCAATATTCCTGCCTGGATGCAAAGCATCTATCCTGATGAAGCCTATCGTCAGCATGCGATCGAGGTCAGCAGCCGTTCCAGGCAAAGGGAAATTGACGTCAAAAAGGATGTGTTCACAATCACGCGCAATAATGGGGAAATCCGGCATGTCGAGTTTTCTGTATATGACATTTTGCATGTGGGAGCTCCGACGGATTTACAGGTTGTTCAGGGAGAGGACGTTACTGAGCGTATCCAGGCGGAAGAAGCGTTGGCAGAAAGCGAACATCGTTTTCGCAGTATCATCGAACAATCCCTTGAAGGAATATGTCTGGTTGATGAGCAAGGACAAGTGATTGTATGGAACCATGCATTTGAAAAAATAACAGGCATAAAAGCATCCGAGGCGTTAAACAGGGGTTTATGGGATGTTCAATATCGGATGATGCCCGAAGAACGCAGAACACCCAAAATGTACGAGAATCTAACAAATGCTGTTCATAATTTCCAGCGAACCGGCGAGGCTGCCGGGTCAGATCAGATAATGGAACAAGAGCTTGTCCGCATCGATGGGGCGCACAGGATTGTGGAGGCACGCATTACCCCAATCCGGACTGGCAAAGGGGTCATCCTGGCTTCGGTTTGCAAAGACATCACAGACCGTAAACAGGCGGAAGAGAAATTACGCGAGAGCGGATTGCGCTTGAGGGAATCGGAACAAACCTTACGCCAGATTTTTGAGATGAGCCCGGTAGCGCTGGCAATTATGCTGCCGGAAAGCGGCTTAATCCTGGAGGCGAATGCGTCTTTTTTGAGTTTGTTCGGTTATACAGCGGATGAAGCCGTGGGCAAAACGGGTCAGGATCTGCACCTGTATAAGAATTGGGAGGAACGCCAGACGGTGGCTGATGAAGTGCAGCGCAATGGATATGTGCTCAATTTACCCATCGAGATGCAGCACAAAGACGGCAGTCCGCTGACCGTGATGTATTCCGCAAATATCATCCAATACCAGGGGCAGACCTGCGTGGTGGCTGCCGCGATGGATATCAGCGAACTAATGCAGATCCATGAGACCTTGATGGAAGAGCAGAAAATGGCTGGCTTGGGCACCCTGGTGGCGGGACTGGCACATGAGATGAACTCACCCCTGCAGGTGATCACCGGTTCGGTGGATGACATCCTCGAGAAACTGAAAAATGGCGAACAGATCGAACCGCCGCGTTTGAAAAAACAACTGGAACTCGCTTCGCGCAACACCTGGCGGATTGCCGAGATCGTGCGTGCCCTGCTGATTTACGCATATCCGATGAAAAT
Source organism: Chloroflexota bacterium (assembly GCA_037142095.1). Lineage (GTDB taxonomy): Bacteria > Chloroflexota > Anaerolineae > Anaerolineales > DRKV01 > JBAXBF01. The sequence continues at coordinate 333 of JBAXBF010000402.1, read as the reverse complement.
GAAGACCGAAGCCTGCGAGATCAATCTCCTGATGCAAGATAGCGTGCTGCTGATCGAGAACCGCTTAAAAAGTAACGACATTGGTATCCAATTCGTATTGGAGGAAGGTCTTCCCACCCTGGATTGTGAAGCAGGCGACCTGGTGCAGGTGCTGGTCGCTCTTTTGAAGAACGCCGCGGATGCTCTGCCTCACGGCGGAAAAATAATCCTTTCCAGCGCGTATGATCCCACTCAGAAAGCGATCAAGCTGACGATTGAGGACAATGGCATAGGGATCGCAGCCCAAGACCAGCATAAAATCTTCGACCCGTTTTTCACCACCAAACCACCCGG
>JBAXBF010000401.1:0-3027 GCA_037142095.1 Chloroflexota bacterium | reverse complement strand
AACTGCCTGTTCTTCATTCGACATCGTAGCGCGTAAACCGCTCAGTTTCTTAATCGTATTTTCTACGGCAGATATTTTTGTTTTCATAGTATTTACACTCCTGTTGAACTTTTTTTAGTATCCTTCTTTATGTCTATACTTTACACGCTTTTCAACCATCTGTCTGTCGTCAAAGCGACATAACGCCCGATTCTCCTGATTATCCTGCTTGTTCTTTAAACCATAACTGTAACGCATCCCGGTTCAACAACATGATATGCCCCCGCCCGGTTAACAGCCAACCTTTGCGCCGCCATTTTCCGAGCGTCTTCGCTACGGTCTGGCGAATCAAGCCGGCGCGCTGCGCCAGTTCTTCTTGCGAGATGGTGATATAGCCCCGATCCTCATTCAGGTTATCGAGTTCGAGCAGGACGCGCGCCAGGCGTGACTGGGCATCCAGGAAAGCCAGCGCATCCTGAAACTCGCTGCTGCGACTCAGGCGGGTTGCAGTGGCTTCCAGCAGGCGGCGTGCCAGGCGAGGTTCTTTTTCCATGGCTAGAAGAAAGGCACGCCGCGGAACCACAACCAGTTCCGCCGTATGGCGAACTACAGCATCCGCCGAGCGCGGCTGACCAGTGATCAGCCCCAGCTCACCAAAAAAATCCCCCGGGCGCATCTCGTTGATAATCAACTCACGCCCATCGGGGTTGGTCAATAAAATGACCACTTCACCGCTAAGAAGTAAATAAAAATCTTCCGCCGGATCTCCCCGAAAGAAAAGATGGGTATCTTTCTTTACCCTGTGCCTAAAACTGGCTCGTTCTAAATCCACCAGGAGCGACTCATCCAAACCAGCCAATAGAGGGATATGGCGCAACAGTTCGTTGGAAGTGGCATTAATAGATTTCATTCAGGTGTCCATTAACCGGATTACAAGAAACGAAAATTTACTTACCTATATTATATATGATTCTTTTATCACACTCCACTTAAAATTCAATTTCAGATAAACACAAAATTGAGAACAAAACATATTGTTATAATTATTGACAAATGCTATAATTATTCTTGGAAAAAGAATATAATCGTCTCATTCTCTTTTCCAGTCAAACGGATGCGTATCTATTGATATTCTGAATGTTTTCGGAGGAAAATATGACGATCGCGACATCTCCTTCCCCTTTTGCGGTTCTGCGGCGGCGCAGCTTCGCGTTGATGTGGACAGGGCAACTCATCTCAACCATTGGCAGTGCATTAACCTCGCTGGCTGCCTCGATTCTGGTTTACCGGGTGACGGGCGGATCGGCGTTCAGCGTAGGATTGATGCTCATGGCAACCGCCGCGCCCAGTTTGCTGGTCGGTCTGGTGGCAGGTGTTTTTGTTGACCGTTATGACCGCCGCCGGATCATGATCACCGCCGATTTATTGCGGGCAGGTCTGGTGGTTCTGATTCCTTTTTTGGTGCCGCACGGGATTGCCTGGCTGTATGCGATCGTGATGCTGACCAGCGCCATCGGGCAGTTCTTTGACCCAGCCTACGAAAGCGTATTGCCCGAAGTTGCGCCGGATGAAGAACTGGCGGCTGCCAATTCGTTAATCGCAATCAGTTCCTTTGGCTCAACCGCGATTGGATTTGCCGCTTCGGGTTTGATCGCCGCCCGCTACCCGATCGAATATGCCTTCTATCTGGATGCCGTCTCGTTTTTAATCTCAGCCGCCTGTATCCTATTCTTGCGCATCCGCAAGCTGGAAGTGCAGGAAAAAACCTCCGTCCAGATCGTGGTCAATAATCTAAAGTCGGGTCTCCAATACCTGTTTAAAAGCCCGGCGCTGCGTTCCGTATTCCTGCTGGCGGTTCCCATTGCGGTCAGCTTCGGATTGGCAAACTCACTGCTGCTGCCGTTTGCGACGCGCGCCCTGGCTGCCAGCGAATTTGAATATGGAATTCAAGAGGGTCTGACCTCGGTGGGTTTTGTGATCTCCAGCCTGTTGATGGCGGGTTACCTCAGCCGCTGGCGAGAAGGGCAGTGGATGGTGGTTGGTTTGATGGGTATGGGTTTGGCAAGCCTGGTCTATTCACAACTCCACTCCATTCCGCTGGCAATTGCGGTGCAGATGCTTTCCGGTTTCATGAATGCGCCTTACGCCATCGCCAGGCGTCTTTTGGTACAACGCAACACGGTGGCAGAGGTGCGCGGGCGGGTCGCCAGCGCGTTCTATGTCGCATCCAATGCTTTTTTCCTGGTCGGGATGGCTGCCGCCGGACTGGCAGATATGATCGATGTCCGCCTGCTTTATCTGTGCGGTGGGTTGGTAACCATCGGCTGTGCGTTCTGGGCGCTGGTACTGCCCGGCATCGGTCAGCCAGCCGCGGAATGGCGGCGGGCGCTGGCATTGCTGCGCAGCGCGCCGGTTGTCTCCGCTCTGGGAAGCGGACGAGCGGTGCTGCCAAACGATGTGGACTTGTTGTTTGGGCTGCTGCCCTCACTGGTGGGATTGGATAATAATGAACGCCAACGCCTCATGACGCTGGGACGCGTGATGCAAGTGCTACCGGGAACCAAATTGATGCACAGCGGGGAAGGCGGCGACTGCGCCTACTTCATTCTGTCAGGGAAGGCAGTGGCAGGTATTGCCGATGAACAGGGCAGCTATCGCTCGCTTTCCACTATGACGGCTGGTGATTTCTTTGGCGAGATCGCCGCCCTGACCGGGGCAGTTCGCACGGCAGATGTCGTAGCGGAAGAAGACACGCGCCTGCTTCAGGTGGACGCCGTGTTGCTGCGTAGTTTGATGGCGCAGCCGGCTTTCAACCAGTTGGTGGAAGCACGCATGTCCGAACGGCTGGCACGTACCAGCATCCACGACCTGCCGCGCTTTGCCGGAGTCGACCAACAGGCTGCCCGTGAATTGCGCGAGGAAGCCGTACCCGTCTAATTTTTTATAAGAGACGGATGCTCCCCAAAATACCAGGGGATCCTCCAGACCATCTCTTTTAGATCTATCTTTTAGAGGAGTAATTCTATGACATCAATCATCCCCCCCTGG
>JBAXBF010000400.1:0-3045 GCA_037142095.1 Chloroflexota bacterium | reverse complement strand
AGGGAAACCATTAATGCATCCAAAGGGAAATCAAAAGGAAAGCAAAGGAAAGCAAAAACCAACTTTAGAAAACGCTGGTTACCAAAGAAATTAATGTCCGTATTAACATCGCCCTGTTACCGCGGTTTCTGCCGTTGCTACCAGCCTTCCCACAAAGCGGGCGGAAGGCGTGCATCTTGGGGAAGGATTTGCCTCCCGGATGGTTTACAGCATACCCAAAAACGCATCCCATACAATCAGCCAACCTTTCATTTAGAGGCGTGCCAGGCAGGCAGCCGATCGCAAGCCATTTTTGACCGCTTTCCGCTCCTGAAGGCAGCTAATACGATGGCGCAGCGCTTCAAACATGCCAATACCCTGTCGTTTTAAGTTGTTAATACGCCTTCTATTGTAAATAAAGCACACGATCGCTACTCTTTTTCACAAATACTATTTCTGAGATATCCATCACAGGTTTTTTGGCATCCGTTAAACCTAGGCATTGCATTCCCCCATCCTCCCCCCCCCGTGCATGCACTATCTGCCACCCAAGCTCCAAATAGGGTTGGCTTATTGAAATACGACTGTCCGCTGTACGCGCTGGGCTGGTCATCTTGATCCAACGCCACCACCTGCCAGGTGAAGAGTCCACCCCAGTTGAACGTTTCACTGAACTGCGTTTTGCTGGTCTCGCGGGTGGTGAAACGGATCACGTTCTTGCTATGCTCTGGGATAATCTCCAAGCGGTAGGAAACTGCCCCCGGGAAGCTATCCCAGGAGAATTCCATCTTGCCTTTGGTTTCAAAAGCCTTCCCGTCTTCGGGTGTTTTAAGTGCGAAACGCGGCAGCTTCAGCAAGGCATTGTCAGGCGTAGGTGCTCCTTTGGGGCTTGGACTGGGGAGTGTCGCCGGCGTCACTTCCTGTGCGGTTTCTTTTATTGGCGTAGTGGAAGGCAGTATTTCCACGGTTGGCGAGCTTTCGGCTGCCGGTTGTGCAGCCTTGGTAGTTATGCTGCTTTCCACAGTTTTGCTGGCAGCGGCTTGGGCGGGCTGTGTATCGGCTGGCTGTGTTGGGTTCTGCACGCTGGCAACCGCGATTGTTGCGGCAATTGTTGGCTCCGGCGTTGCTGCTGGACGCTGCATGAATGTCCAGCCCGCCACAAGGACGATCAATAAGAGGACAGCCGTCCCAATCCCCCACCATAGCTTGGGGATTCCCCGGCTTTCTTTGTGCCTGGTTTCAACGGGCGGCTGTTTGGGTTGCAGTTCTGCCGGATGTGCAGCCGCAACTGGTTTTGGTTTCGGCGTGGAGGGCTGCGGTATGGATTCCTTGTCAAAATCCGTTATCGTCGTATAGGCTGTGATTGTACTGGCAAGCTGGTTGGGGTCAGCATTTTGGTAAAGCACTTTCTCCAACGCGCATGTAAAGGCGTTCATATCCACGTAGCGCTCTTCTATTTTCTTCGCCAATGACTTGGATAGAATATTCTCCACTTCTTCCGGTAGTCCGGGAATGTATTCGCTTGGGCGTGTCAGCGGTTCGGTCAACTGTTTTTCCAGCACGCCGGCCGGTGTCTCGGCATTATAAGGCACGTGTCCGGTCACCAGTTCATAGAACACCACACCCAGGGCATACACGTCGGTCTGGGTTGTGACCTGATTCTTCCACTGCTCGGGCGCCATATACTTGGGCGTGCCAATCCCAACTCCCGTGCCAGTCAGCGTCTGCCCCTCATCCAGATCCAGAATCTTCGCCACCCCAAAGTCGGTCAGCATCGGTTGTCCCGTGTCCGTCATCAAGATATTCGCCGGTTTCACATCGCGGTGAATGGTGTCCTGTTCATGAGCATATTGCAAGGCTTGTGCGATCGGGATTACGATCCGCGCCGCTTCCTGGTAGGTCATAGGTTTGCCCAATCTGGCTTTCAATGCCCCGGCTGCAAAAAATGGCATCACCAGATAGGGATTACCCTCATGCTCACCGTAATCGATGATCGGCACGATATTGGGATGGTTGAACTTCGCCATGCGCTTGGCTTCGCGCTCAAAACGCACCAACATCTTATCCAGGAAATCCGCCCCCACCTGGTTGCGCCGTATGAATTTGATCGCCACATCCCGTTCCAAGCGCGTATCATGCGCCTTGTATACGATCGCCATCCCGCCCTCATCTAATTGCTCGATGATATGATAACGCCCAACCTGTTGACCGGTAAATTCTGCCATACGAACTCCTTGCGATTTCAATCAACCCGGAAAGCTAAAATAAATCAATGCTTGCTGATAACCTCATATTCTCATGAACATTCTATAATTATAATATGAATTATTTGTTTCTCCGATACGTTAATCGGAAAATTCCTATGAATCGACATACAAAATCAGGCATGATCCTTAAGAAATTGCTCCACCTGCTCAGCGGTCGGTAAGGAGGGGATGACGCCCTGTTTGGTGGCAGTCAATGCGCCGACCGCATTCGCATAGCGAAAATCTTCGAGCAACGCCTCTTTCGTTAAACGTGTTCTCCAGTCGGCGGCGCGCACCAGCCTTGTCAGGATGCCGGCGATGAATGCATCTCCGCAACCGACCGCGTCCACTGTCGTCACCTTGAAGGGAGGCATGTAGGCGTGCGCTTCTTGAGTGCAGAAGAAACTGCCTCTTTCACCCAGCGTAACTACGATCAATTCCGGACCGTGCTTCAGAAGGTTGAGGCAGGCTTCCACTGGATTGGTATCGTCGATATCATCCATCCCGCACAGCAAGCGTAATTCATGTTCATTGACCTTGAGCAGATTTGCTTGCGGAACCATCTCCCAGATGCGCTCCAGCGCCTTTTCTTCTGAATTCCACAGGCTGGGGCGGTGATTCACATCGAAGGATATCAAAGCGTTCACCTTGCGGGCAAGGTGAACGGCTTCCTTTACTGTACTTAATAAAGGTTCGTCTACCAAACTTACGGAACCAAAATGCAAAGCCTTGACCTGCGAAAAAAACTCCCTGTCAAGTTCATCGGCTTTAAGCATTAAATCGGCGCCCGGGTTGCGGTAAAAAACATACTCTGCGCTGT
>JBAXBF010000399.1:0-3045 GCA_037142095.1 Chloroflexota bacterium | reverse complement strand
GTGTGTGTTATATAATTAATCTATGTCTATGCCAATTTTGGCTACGAAGCTTTATATCCCTCAACCTCAACCTAAAGTCGTCCTTCGTCCGCGTCTGATTGAGCGGCTGAACCAGGGTTTGCGCCGCAAACTGACCCTCATCTCTGCCCCCGCCGGCTTTGGTAAAACCACGCTGGTCAGCGAATGGGTCGCTGGTTGCGGACGATCGGTCGCCTGGCTGTCGCTGGATGAAGCGGAAAACGACTTCCCCCGCTTTCTGGCGTACCTCGTCGCTTCTTTGCAAACGGTTGCGGCGAATATTGGAGAGGGGGTGTTGAGGACGATTCAATCTCCTCAGCCACCGCCAACTGAATCGATTCTAACAAACCTGCTCAATGAAATCACTATCGTCCCGGACAATTTCGTCCTTGTTCTTGACGACTACCATGTGATGGATGCCAAACAGGTTGACCATGCTCTCACCTTTCTGGTCGAGCACCTGCCACCTCAGATGCACCTGGTTATCGCCACCCGTGAGGATCCAAATCTACCCCTGGCACGCTATCGCGCCCGGGGTCAAATGACCGAACTGCGTGTTGCAGACTTATGTTTTACCCTCCCCGAAACCGCTGGATTTCTCAACCAGGTGATGGGTTTAAACCTCTCGGCGGAAGACATCGCCGCACTGGAAACCCGTACCGAAGGCTGGATTGCCGGCTTACAATTAGCCGCCCTTGCTTTGCAAGGGACGATATCAATGCAGGGACATAAAGACGCCAGCAGCTTCATCAAATCTTTCAGCGGCAGTCACCATTTCGTGATAGATTATCTGGTCGAAGAAGTGCTGAACCAGCAACCTGAGAGTGTTCAGACTTTCTTGTTGCATACATCTATTCTTGACCGTCTGTGCGGCTCCCTTTGTGATGCCGTTCTGCATGGGAATGCCAACCTGCATCCCATCCCTTCTTCTTCCGGGCAGGAAACCCTGGAATATCTCGTACACGCCAACCTATTCATCGTTCCCTTGGACAACGAGCGACATTGGTACCGCTATCACCATCTTTTTGGAGATTTGCTGCGGAAACGACTGCATCAGAGTGCCGTCTTGTCTTCAGGGATTAACGGGGAGAGTGTGGACGAATTACACAAACGCGCCAGCAAATGGTATGAAGATAATGGACTGGAAATTGAAGCTTTTCACCATGCTGTTGCCGCCAATGATATTGAGCATGCCGCACGCCTGATGGAAGGTAAAGGGATGCCTCTGCACTTTCGTGGCGCGATTGCCCCAGTTCTTCACTGGCTGGAGTCGCTGCCACCAACGGTATTGGATGCCAATCCATCGTTGTGGGTGATGTATGCCTCGGCGTTATCGATGACTGGTCAACTAAACAATGTCGAAGAGAAACTCCAATCGGCTGAAGCAGCCTTGCAAGGCTTCGAGCCAGACGACAAGATCCGAAACCTGATAGGACATATTGCCGCCATTCGAGCCTTATTGGCTGCCTCTCAGAATCAGGTAGAAACCATCATTGCCCAGTCACAGCGTGCCCTTGAGTATCTGCACAAAGACAATCTGGCTGTTCGCACTGCCACTATCTGGAAAATGGGGATTGCCTACCATCTCCAGGGAAACCGTGACGCGGCGAAACAGGCATACAGTGAAGCCATAGCGATCTGCCAGGTATCTGGAAATATCATGATCAACATATCGGCGACAAGCGGTCTGGGCAACGTGCAGGAATCCGAAAACCAACTCTATCTGGCATCTGAGACCTACCGGCGTGTTCAGCAATTGGCAGGGGATACGCCGCTGCCGGTTGCCAGTGATGCATATCTTGGTCTGGCTCGCATATTCTACGAATGGAACGACCTGGATGCAGCCCAACAGCATGGACAACAAAGCGTCAAACTGGCGCTGCAGATGGAAAACACGGGGAGATTCATTCCCTGTGAGGTGTTTCTTGCCCGCCTGAAACTTGCCCAGGGAGATGTGGACGGCGCGTTCTCTATTTTAGCCGACACAAGTCAATTCATCCGCCAGCAAAATTTCTTGTATCGAATGCCTGAGGTTGCTGCCGCACAAGTGCTCACATTGCTTCACCAGGGTAATCTGGCGACAGCCGCTCATCTGGCTCAGACGTACGAACTCCCCATCTGCCAGGCGCGGGTCCACCTGGCACAGGGAGACCCATCCGCAGCATTGGCGGTGCTGGAGTCTTTGCGCCAGCAGGTGGAGGCAAAAGGTTGGCAGGATGAAAAGCTCAAGTGCTTGGTTCTACAAGCGGTTGCTCACCACGCCCATGGCGAAAAGGACAGGGCTGTGCAACTGCTGGGTGACGCCCTGACGCTATCAGAGCCGGGCGGCTTTATCCGTATCTTTATAGATGAAGGTCTACCGATGGCGCAACTATTGTCCGAAGCAGATGCCCATGGGATTATGCCGGACTATATAGGGATCTTACGGGCAGCATTTGAGGCTGAGAAGAAGGAGAGCGAAGACAGATCTTATCTGCCCGCTCTCCCCCTTGCCCAACCGCTTATCGAGCCATTGAGCCAACGCGAGATAGAAGTCCTCCAACTGGTTGCCCAGGGGCTCTCGAATCAAGAGATTAGCGAGCGGCTCTTCCTCGCCTTGAGTACGGTTAAAGGGTACAATCGGGAGATCTTTGGCAAACTCCAGGTTCAAAGGCGCACCGAAGCAGTCGCGCGTGCCCGCGAGTTGGGTCTGTTGTAGCCTGAACGTTGAGTTCAGGAACTGCACACAAACCAAAATTTTTATCTTCTCCCCTCTCATTTACCCCACAATAATACTTCAAACAATACTTAAGTATCTATACGTTAATACCATATTGTAGATATACTACTTAAACAAGGAACAGAGACGGGTATGACCGGCCACATAAGAACCAGAATGATGTCAAACAAACATATCTCCAAAATGGATCCAAGTCAACCAATAGTCTATCAAATCAGAATCGAGGGTCATCTGGATCGTCAATGGACAGACTGGTTTGATGGCATGACCATCACGCTGGAAGACAACGGGGATACGCTAATAACCGG
>JBAXBF010000398.1:0-3057 GCA_037142095.1 Chloroflexota bacterium | reverse complement strand
TTTAATGAGCGTTTCTACGATTACTGGCGCAAATATGAACGGTATATCGTCTGCGATTCAGAAGGTGACGAACTGGACAAACGTCCTTATCGTACTTTTAACGCAACGATTGAGTCCCTGATGCATCTTGTGCGCAGCCTTTATCGGGATATCCAAGAAAATATCACCGGAAAACATCCGAACATTTTCCGCCAGGTGCATGCCGGCGCCGAGCTGGCTACGATCGCCCTACCGAAAGAAGTTAAACTACCTGAAGGAAGTTATCAAAAATTGAACGGCATCGGTTTTATTCGCCAGGTTCTGCTTTACCCGCCGTTTCTGCTGCATTCGCCGATGAACAAGCGTACTGGTCAATTTGATCGTGTTCACCAGAATCCGCTGGCAATGCTAAATATCGATAAAAATGAATGGTTATGCTACCCGGCAAAGGTCGGATCTTTATTAATCTTGATTTATTTTCACGAGAAATTCTTTGAGTTGGGATGTTCACTCTGTAACCTGTTTGAACTGGCGGAAGATGAAGCATTGAATCAAAAACCAGACGCGATTTTCCTATATGGCGTCCCGGGAAGAGAACTCGATGGTCTTGCACAGCATGCCACCGTATTCTATGATGACCGTGAACATAACGTGCTTGTCGGAGCGATACCGAACCGGGATGAGTTCGGGTATTTTGGCTATCTGAAAAAGATGGTACTTACCTTACATAATATCAAAGTGATGAAGATGGGGCGTTTGCCTTTTCATGGGGCGATGATCAAGATTGATATGAAGAAAGGGAATGGCGTCAATATTCTCATTATCGGCGATACGGGTGCCGGAAAATCAGAAACGCTCGAAGCCTTTCGCCAGATTGGCGACAACGATATTCGCGAGATAACGATTATCGCCGATGATATGGGTTCTCTTGAGATTGGAAAGGAGGGCATCATTGGTTACGGCACCGAAACCGGGGCATTTGTACGCCTGGATGACCTGCAACCCGGCTATGCCTTCGGGCAGATTGACCGTACCATCATCATGAACCCAAGCCAGGTGAACGCCCGGGTTGTCCTGCCGGTCACCACTTACGAAAATATTGTCCGCGGTTTTCCGGTTGATATGATCCTGTATGCCAATAATTATGAGGAGACGGATGAAAACCATCCAATTATTGAAGAGTTGCATAATCCGGAAGCTGCGCTAAGCGTCTTTCGAGAAGGTACGGCGATGAGCAAAGGCACAACCACATCAACGGGATTAGTGCATACCTATTTTGTAAACATCTTCGGCGCCATCCAATACCAATCTCTACATGATGAGATCGCCCAAAAGTACTTTGAAGAATTTTATCGCAAAGGATTATTCGTTGGGCAACTTCGAACAATGTTAGGCATTCCAGGGTGGGAACATAAAGGACCAGAAGAAGCTGCAAAAGCACTCTTAAAGTTAATGAATAAAATTTAACTTTCATTTTAGTTAACTTCAATGAATATGGGATCACAAATCCAATGTTGGTCTGGATTTCATGATATCCCCTATTGACTTCTCTACATGGCATTGCTACACTATAAGAAAGAGAGTAAATTTTTTACTTTGTTAAGGAGGCGTGCCGTGAATTCGTATCAAAACAATTCAACTATTACCATGCGTTATAGAAATGCTTTTGCTATAATTGCCTTTTCCACACTTCTCATTTTGATTCTGGCGTGTAATATGCCTTTTGATACAGGATCATCCGATCAATCTGTCGTTCAAACCCAAACTGCGCTTAACGTGCAAATGACGATGTTAGCCGTAAAACAGAATCAAGTAGAAGGAAGCGGAGGCGGCAATAATGATCAATCTCAGCAGGAAACTCAAATAGCCCAGAGCGTCCAGGCAACCAGCCTGGCGGCTGATGTAGCCCGCGCCACCGATGACGCCGTTGCAGCATCACTCCAACCTTCACCGATACCGCCTACTCAGGCACAAGCGGGTCAGCAAGCAGCCTCTGACCAAGGAGGAGGGGTAACGCAAGGTGGCGGCAATCCACCCCAGGGCGGCAGCGGCGGGATGCCTGACTTTGATGCATGGACAAAAAATGCCACGATATTACTGTATGAAGACATGGCTGGGCAACCGCTTGGTGGTAGATATATACAAAGTGCCATGGAAACCATGGGCTTGAAAGCCACCATCGACGATAAAGACGCGGGAGGCAATTTCTTAAGAGACCTTAAGGGTGGAAGCCCTTCAGGTGCCTGGGACTTGATCATCTCAGCGAGTGAAGCCCGTACTGCCATTCAGGGAGAGTTTATCCCGGCGTTAAACGACAATGTCTCTAATGGAAGCTCGTTGATCATGGAACACTGGAACATCGATGGCATCGCCAATGGCAGAATTGCAACTCTACTCGCTGGCTGTGGTGTCGCATTCGAAGCAAATATTCAATCTTCTCCCAAAGATTGTGGACTCCCCAAGGACGAGAATTTCCTGATCCTTTGGCCTCTGGAACAAGGTAACCCATTACTTACAACACCGAACTCTGGTCTGCGTCTCTCCAGCATGAGCCAGTACTGGTCTAAATATTATTCCTTGAATTGTCACCTAGGGAACTGGTCCGGACCTTACGACTATGGCGATATGCTTGCGCTTGTCCCTGGCAGCAAGGCTAAATTGGTATTGGGCACCTCGTCCACCGCCAATGACCGGCACGGCGTTCTGGCAACCTGCCATGAAGGACGCATGACCCTCTGGACATCATCCACACATAACTACGACTTTAACCGCGTTCTCCCGCTCTGGGTAAACATGCTCCAAAATGCTCTCAAGGCACGTTACGAATATTTGAGCCGCAAATAATAAATTTCAAATAATCCCAGGGTTCTGAGGTAATTCAATTTCAGAACCCTCCCATTTCATCTCTGGAGGAGAATCATGGACAAATCCAGATATGCATCCATTTTAATCGTTTATCGAAGATGTTTCGCAGATTTTCTTTTTATCAGCGTTTTCTTAATGCTTGCCATTGGGTGTAGCTCTACACCAGACACCTCACCTAACCCAGATCTGGAAAAAACCCAGACAGCCATTAAC
>JBAXBF010000397.1:0-3077 GCA_037142095.1 Chloroflexota bacterium | reverse complement strand
TTGTTTCAGACCGGGTGTACCGCAAAGCGTGGTCACAGGATAGGGCGGTTGAATACATCTGTCAGCAAGCAGGCAAGTATTTTGATCCTGAACTTATTCCGGCATTTTTATCGGTGGTTCAGTCTGAATCATCACCTTTATTGGAGAGTGTGGATTTTAACCATGTGTTGGTAGAGCGATGACCTGATAAGGTTAAAGGAAAATAAGGAAAGAGCGTTGGATAAAGGGAATAAAATGAACACATACGGAGAGAATACCTTGAAAAAAATATTGATAGTCGATGATAACGCTGAAATACTGGAATATTTAGCGGATTCGCTGAACGACGCGGGTTACCAAGCCGAGACGGCGCATGATGGCGTGCAGGCAGTACTGCGGGTGCTGGACGGTGGCTGCCATGGCGTGATTATGGATATCCGCATGCCCAACCTGGACGGGATTAATGCCTTGAAGATCATTCGAAAGGTGGCTCCCATTCTGCCAGTGGTCATGATCACCGGACAAGCCGACAATGGGGAAATCCTCGCAGCAAAAAAAATGGGAGCATATGCCTGCCTGCCTAAACCCATCAAACTGGAACAGATATTCACTATATTGGAGGAGGTTATCCCCCAATACGCGCTGGCAGAAGTTTAGTAGTTTGGCAACCGATCAGATACACTTTCGTGGAAATATTGGGATGTTGAATTTGAAGGATATGGAGGATTATGATGAGAACTCGCGCAGTCATTCTTGCTGGGGGTGAAGGTCGCAGGCTGGGTACCCTGACGTCTAAACGGGCAAAACCAGCCGTTCCTTTCGCAGGAAAATACCGGATCATTGATTTTACCCTCTCCAATTGTTCAAATTCGAATATTTCGGATGTGATTGTGCTTGCTCAATATCATCCCCACTCGCTGATCGATCACGTGCGCACTGGAGGACCCTGGGATCTTAACCGCGAGTCCAAGGCAGGGGTGCGTGTTCTCACTCCTTTCAAGACGCGCAGCGATTCAAATTGGTACACTGGCACTGCCGACGCAGTCCAACAAAATATTGACTTTATCAAGCGAGATCATCCCGACCTTATCCTCGTCCTTTCCGGGGATCATATTTATAAAATGGACTACACTAAGCTGATCCAATTTCACCTCGAGCACCAGGCTGAAGTTACGATTGCAGCCACCCGCGTCCCAATTAATCATGCCAGTCGTTTCGGTATCCTCGAGGTTGATGAAGACTTGCGTGTCCGTTCATTTGTTGAAAAGCCCATTCTACCACCTTCCAATCTTGCGAATATGGGAGTCTATTTGTTCAATGCAGACTTGCTCGATCACGCCATCCGCGAGGATAACATGAAAACTGCATCCTCTCACGATTTTGGCAAGGATATCCTCCCTCATCTTATTCAAAGTGGGACAAGCGCATTTGCTTATCCTTTTCAGAATTATTGGATGGACGTTGGAACGATCGATTCCTATTGGCAGGCACACATGGATCTGCTTAATCAGCCATCTCTGCTTGATCTCAACGATCGTTCCTGGGTTATTCACACGCGTACAGAGGAAAGACCGCCTGTCAAGATTGAAAAAGGGGCGACCATCCATGATAGTCTCATTTGTGATGGATGCGTGATTCAAAGTGGAGCAGTCATCGAGCATAGTGTTCTTTCCCCGGGGGTTGTCGTTAAAACTGGAAGCGTTATCAAAGAATCGGTGCTTCTCACCGATACGACAATCGGTAATGGGGTTTTCATCCGCCGGGCAATTATCGACAAGAAAGTTATCATCGGTGAAAATGCCAAAATTGGTTCCATTGAAAACAATGCGCCCACTATTTTCCCAATCGTCGGCAAAAATAGCCATATCCCTGCCTGGACGATCATTGACCCAGGTGGAATCATTGGAACAGATGTGTTTGAAGATGATTTCATTACGAAGCACATCACGAGCGATCTATTTATCGAAAAAGTGAATTTCCTGGAATTTCGAAATGCGGAGATGAGCGCAACCTATGCCAGGGGATAGTGTCGACTGTAATTAGGTTTTTGTAATCGATATAACTTCCCATAAAAGGAATTAATGGATTAGGGTCTTACGAAACCCAAAGGATAAATCGAATGAAAGTGATTAATAATCTTAAAATAAGTGTCAAACTGACCGGGGGATTCTTGCTGGTGGCTCTTCTTATTGGCGTGGTGGCGCTGGTGGGTTACACCAACATGAAAAATATCAACGATGGCATGACCACCCTGTATTTTGACCGCACGCTGCCCATCCAAGAGATTGGAGCAGCACAGGCGGCGCTCTATACCATTCGCGGGGACGTGTATAAATATATCCTCATTCCAGAATTTCGCACCCAAAGTAGACAAGCCATTGATAAAGATGTTCAAACAATAAAAGAAAACTTTGATAAATACCGCGCCACTAGCCTGGTAACAGAGGAAAAGACAGCCCTGGCTGCGTTTGACAAAGATTTTGCAGTCTACCAGAAAGCCTTCGAGAAAGTCCTGGCTGACATAGATGCGGGTAATCAAGCGCAAGCCATCCTCAGTATCAAGGACGGCGGCGAAACTTCCACTACCCGTTCAGCGGTAGCCGCGGCGATGGATGAAATCATCAGCATCAACAGCCGGATTGCCGAGCAAATCAATACCGATGGGGATGTAACCTTTGCGGCATCGGTCAGAATTCTGGTGATCGTCAGTCTTGCCGGTATATTCCTGGCAATGGGTCTGGGGCTATTCCTGTCACGCTCACTTTCGAACGGCATAAAACTGCTGGTGAAGACGGCAGAACAGATCAGCCAAACCGATTTACCCTCCTTTGCGGATGCAATCACCGCCATCGCCAACGGCGACCTGACCAAATCGGTCAGCGTGCAGACCCAAAGCGTAGCCTATGATTCCAAAGACGAAATGGGCGACCTGGCGCGCACCTTCAATACCATGATCACCAACCTGCAGGATGTTGGCACCAATTTTGCCCGCATGACCACCAACCTGCAGGAATTGATCGGAGAGGTATCCCAAAGTGCGCTAACGGTGGGATCGACTTCCAACCAGCTAGCCACTGCGGCTGACCAGACGGGGAATG
>JBAXBF010000396.1:0-3077 GCA_037142095.1 Chloroflexota bacterium | reverse complement strand
TATTTGAAAAAGAACAGGGATGGTACGATAAGACCATCCCTGTTTTTATTTATACTTCAATTCAATGGACAACCTTAATAGACGATTCCCCAGCCTTCGTCTCGCAAAATCCCTTTGGTCACAGGACCTGGATCGTGGACTGCTTCGCCGCGTGGAATTGAATAAGTCATCATCTTACTGGTGGTCGTATTGAATGACTCAGCCAGATGGGCATAACTGCTGCCAGGAGCCCATGTGCCGGGTGCATAGAGTGCCACACGAAGTCCACTATTTGCCGCTCTAGCATAGGGACCGTAAAAGTAAATTGCATTCGATCTCAATTTGGTACCCAAAGCAATTGAAGGATTTGGATAAATTGAGGTGTTGATTAAATATCGATTTAAACTGTCTATCGTAAAACGATCATATATCGTCGGGTAGAGATGTATGCCATCCGAATACCCCCAAGATCCTTTAGAAGAGGAATAACGCATCGATCCAGCAAACCCCAAACCATGCGTAATTTCATGCATGACGATTTCGATAAAGTCATATTTCGTACCTGGGCTGCCAGAGGATGCATAATAGAATTGACTGGAGAAACCGTTCGCGTACGCGATACTGATGTCAAATTGACCAGGGTTAATATTTGTGCCTCGTAATTTATCGGCTAAAGGACGCGGATACCAGGTATTCGTACGCGGCGCTCCAGGGAAATTCGCCGAATAGCCCATGGTCGCCGAATGTCCTAACACCCCAGATGGAAGGTTAGCCCAACAAGCTTCAATGGAAATCGTGACAGCCGATGTGAGTCTTGATCTCCACTGACTGGCAGCATACATAAAAGCATTTTTGGCAAGCGTAGGAAACGCTATACACGTATCTCCCAGAGCATTTACCTGTCCAGCGCTTCGATAGGTGATAATAATTGGGGCAACTTTCGGAGCGCCTAGACGCAGCGTTGAAGGCAGGATATAAGGTTCGTATGTGTTGCGGGCATAAAGCGTAATCGGTTTGACATAATTGATTGAGACAGTTCCATCAGAAGAAGTTGAAATGTTCGGTGAGGTATTGGTAAGCCCCGCGCTAGGTGGTTCCACAGGGATATCCGTTGGGATGATAATGGGTTCCAGTGGAGGTTCGGTAGGTACAGGCGTTGGTTCTGGATTTTCAGTTTCCATTGGAGGAATCACATCCGAAGGTTGTGCAGGCGCCGCCAGTGTTTCTTCTGCGCTAGGAGTGGGTGCTGGTTCTTGCGCTAATGGAGCAGCCTTTACGGGCGATACTATTGTAATCAACACCGTAATGACCAGGGCGATTTGGAACGCCCAAAAAATTCTTTGTAGAAATTTTAGAAAGAGGTTTCGTTTCATTACATTTACTCCTTAAAAAATGATTTTAGCCTTATTTTTGGGGAAACTCGAGATTGATCATATGATAATTGATAATGATCTCAAGATGGTGTGAACAGGATATTAAATTGTCATCTTATCATTTCACAATAATACCATGTTATTGGACTTTTGACAACAAGTAATATTCCCAATAAAGGGCGGGGATGAAAAGTACCTTACAAACCGAATATTCAAGCCGAAAAGACTAAGATTTACCTTTGAAGACCACCGGGATAGGCTCTCGACGGGTATAAAGGCTACCTTTGGCACGGCCTGGCGATTTACCCCGATGTTTGGGAAAATTTGCAGGGGACCCAAATGGGCGAATAATTCTTTCAAAGTCACGCTGGACCGAAGTAGGCGAAGGGATAGGGTCTTTCATGATTGGAAGCGATCTTTCCCAAGGACGGGGCGAACTGCTGGCATAAGAGCGTGCCACCCACAGTTGCAGGTAAGCCAGGTGAGCCAATTGCCACCAATTTTCTTCATGCAGCGTTTCTGGGGTCTGAAAATGGTTGAGGAGCAATTTCTGCTTGCCAAAGCGGAAGAAATGCTCCAGGTCATAGCGTTGATGATAAGCCTCGAAGATGTTCACCAGACTGAGAAGGCGTCGTTTTTCTCCAACGACGATCAGCCACATCGGGTTTTTGAAAACTAACTCACCATCTGGATTGTACAGGCAAATCCGCACGAGGGTAAAGGGGTAATTCTGCATCGGAATGAGTTTTGGGTTTCGCTCACCCCGCATGAGCAGATCGTACCAGGCGTCAATCTTCACGGTGTAAACCCGTCCTCGCTTGCTGGTAAAAGTGGTCGTAGCCTGTTCATCCGGGGCGGGCTGCGTTGTACTATCTCGCAAAGAGAAGCCAGCTCCAAACCAAGTGGGATGCCCACATTGGCCAGATGGGCGGTTAGCTTCTGGCTGGCGGAAAAAAGTCCGGTTACTTCGTACCCGTACGAGCGTGACCAGATTCGCCTTCGAACGATTAGCGTGCAAATATGCCGGTTTGCTGTAGCTGCTATCGGCCACTTCAGCGCACAACTGCCTATGAAATGGCAGGTTTTCATCTTCAAGCAATATCCGAATCTGTTCTGCCCCGATCAGTTCTTTGTCATCACTACTTTTCACCCGTTGAGTACTCAGTGGCACAACCCAAGTTTTGGACTGTTGACTTGTTCTTTCTGGCAGTGCAAATACACTCGAATACTGATGCCCAATCGTGATGGGCTTGTTGCTTCGAATGGGGTTGGGCTGGTAGACATAGCCTCTGTCGTCCAGCCGAGTGGCATAAGGACGGGGTTGTGGGGTAACATCCACTCCGATTAACCAGAATGGTCTTTGGATGGGTGGAGTAAGATACGGACCCGCAAGTTGGGCTAGGGTCTTGGTTGCTTTTTTGGTTTGGTACTCTGAGATCGCCTTGGACAGTGACGTGTAATCCCGTCTAAAGCTGGTACTCAGGCTGAGTTGGACAACAGAACGAGCTTGATTATTGCCACTCAATGCATCGATTAAATCCATCAAAGTATCGGCTCGTTTGGTAAAGTTCTGGTAAACTTCTAACCGGAACTGCGCTAATTGTTGTGTGTTTTCTTGTATGATCATGCACTCAGTTTGACGCAGTTCTCACTTTTTGTCAAAAGTCCAATAAGAGAATTTCTCCTTTCTTAATTTATCAAAGTATCTTGTAGCTTGACTTGATT
>JBAXBF010000395.1:0-3091 GCA_037142095.1 Chloroflexota bacterium | reverse complement strand
AATTCAGTTAGAACAACATCTGGGCTTATATAGCCATCTCGTATTAATGATGAATATATCCTCGCAGAAGAGGCTGATGATGATACCAGATATTCATTTAAAATTCCATCGGCGTTAAATCCTGCATCTTTTCGAGTAACAGCTTCTGCCTTCAAATCTAACATCACCTTCGGTTCATTATTTTCAAGTTTCTTTTTGGCATTCTCAATATATTTCTTAAATTCTTTTGTGATCTCTGCTTGTTGAGGATCGACTGTATTACTCTCCTGATTAAATTTTTGAAGTACATTCTTTTTATAGAGATCATAACTAGTAGTATACTTTATACCATGCTTCACACCTGCAGGTGAATCGACAGGTCCAATACCACCAACATGTTTGGGCGAAGGTTTTGCATTCATATTAAACGCTACAATGCAGGATATCCCGCAACAGACCGTCACAGCTACCGGAATTGTCATCATCATAATTATCCACCATTTCTTAATTACAGTGTAATCGTAAACTACGCTACCGTCCTGGCTAGAAAGGTCTAATCAAGGTTTACAAAGCTACCATCATCTAAGAACCTGCCCGTAATGATTAGCACATTCTCTCTCTCTGGTGTAGTAGTATCAGCATCAAATTGATTTCCCGCATAGTCACAAAAGCCATTTTCCGCCACCGTAATTTTGAAGGTTACCGACTCGCCGTCATAATCATCCATAGCATACACATCGTTACTGTAATCTACCAGAACGCAGCCTAATTTAATAGATGAGGTTTTACTTTCAAGTGAATAGCCCAGAGTATTTGTCCATTCATCAACTGATATGTCCTGAACTTTTCTTACTGAAATAGAAGATGGTGACTGTGCTAAATCCTCATTTTGACCATCGTACCAGTATTTGATATTCACTTGAGTATCAGTGATTGTGGCAGGGTTAATCCCAGAACATAATTTATAGTTAGGATCTCTCTCGGTTTCATATCCATCTGCTTCAGGCTCATATGATGCAGGGGATTCTGCCTCTGCTGCGCTGGCATCATCAATATCTTGCTGTGTGACAATATCGTTAAAATAGAAGTTTACCTTTTTCGGAATAACCTCGAAAGTAACCTCGGCAGTTGCGACATTATCTGTATCACTGCCAACTGATATCAAAGCCCGATATTGTTTCGAGGCCGTTGTAGATATCTCTGTCCCAGAGTATACGATTGATTTATTACCAGCCGAAAGGTCTGTAATGTTAGCGCTATGCAATAGAGTAGTTCCGTAGAAAATTTGAAGTTTCCCATATTGAGCAATGAAGTCATTAGGTGCTGTGAAAAAATAATCTATTACATTAGGCTTGCCTGGCACAAATAACTCTCTGCTATCCGTAATATCTAAATCGACAACGGTTACCTTTGTAGAAAATAGTAACGTCGAGCCATCTACTCGAACCCCAGTAGCGGTATAAGTATAGCTGCCAACTCCTGCAGGATACACAATATCGTTAATAGTAGTCGAGTAGCTAGGTAGGTGGGTAATTGGATCAGTAACAGGAAGATGAATTGTTGTATCTAAACCGGGGCCAGTTATCCGTACAGCTCCTGATCGATGATTCTCATTTGTTACAGTAACTTCCAGTTGCCCAGTGTTATATGTGAAACCTGTATGACCAATCACATTTGGCGTCGCTGCTAGAGTTAATCCAGTGTTCAACGAGAATCGCGTACCACCAGTTACGACCTCTATATTGGGATAAGTATACTTTGCCCATGATGATGTGCTGATAATAAGCAACAGTATACTCATGATGAGTATGGGTGCTACTCTATTGATACTTTGTATCCACATGTTACTTCCTTTCATTATCCTTCGATAGTGGTAACCTTAAGATCGTGTTCTATTTGCTCACCCCAAATAATATGTGCAGAATGCTTGTTTACTTTCCCATAGAGAATCATTCACATTCTTATATTCAAAATAGAATGTACAGTGCTATGAGATATAATAATTCAACGATATCTCCTTGTCAAGTATTAATACGGAGGGCCAATAAAGCACGAATGAATCCCTTGACATATCCCCCCCAATAAACAACTATATGAGCTGATTGCAAAACCCCTACTAAGAGGTAATTGAGGCCTTTCGTCGAATTAATAATGTTACGACACAAACTAACAGAGAAAGGCCTCAATCATGAATATTCGCCATCGTATCAGCAGTTTCCTCTCAAATTTGAATCTATGTTTGTTCCCCAACCTGGAGGCAGCTTTGCCTGCTCCCATGACATCTGAACATCGTCGTATTGTGGAGATTCTGGAGCTTGTTCGTGTGGAGGAGAAGGTTCCATACTACATTGCATCCCCATTTGGTGGCAGACCGCCACACGACCGGCGGATGCTTGCACGGGCTTTTGTGGTTAAGACTGCACTTGGTTTGAGTGAAACTGAAGACATGGTGTCGCGTTTGCTGGCAGATCGGACACTGCGTTGTCTTTGCGGCTTTAATGATGGCAAAAGCCTGCCCAGTCTATCGAGCCGATTTCAAAACCTCGCAACCAGCTCCCAAATATGAAACTATAATATCACGATAATACCGATTATTGTTAATTTATGGGGGAATTGGAGAGCGAATTTGGGAAATAGGGCATTTAGAGTAGCGAGGAGGCGTGTTAAGTCACGGGCACTTGTTATGTTGCCGTGATTGGGTGGGTTACTTGGTTTTTTACCGTCCGAGGGCTAGCAAAGCGTCGGCGAAGATTACCAGTACGCTGCACATCAACATAGAATGCACCTTCTGATAACCACGGACACGGATCATGCGTGCGCCGGTGTTATCTTTGAGCTGACTGTTGAAACGCTCAACGGAAGTGCGCTCATTGTAGCGCAGGAGACGCTTGTCATCGATCAGTGCCCGATCAATATCCAGGCTCGAGAAGGGCAACTTGCTCAATTTTTCCGCCTCCTCATTCATGCGGTTCCGCCGTTTATTGGCATCGATTATCGGTATATGTCCCAGTTTTTCCGAGTAATACTCTTCCTATTCGACCAAAAATTTCAGCAGTTTCGCTTCGCCGCCTCTTCTTCAGGGGGCGTCTGGGATCCAGTATAGAAATTTTTT
>JBAXBF010000394.1:0-3093 GCA_037142095.1 Chloroflexota bacterium | reverse complement strand
AAGCATTACGTGCTCTACGATGATGTTGTGAGGGTTCCTATGTTGGCAAGATGGAGGTCAAACATCCAGCCAGGAACTAGACACGATGGCTTTGTCTCTGCTTCGCTAGACCTTGCCCCTACTATACTTGAGCTAACCAATATTGACTTTCAGGATAAAGACTTATGCGGGAAGTCGTTCGCCCCATTACTAGAGGGAAAGGCCTTCAACAACACCAGAGATTGCATTATCAGTACGTTTAACGGCCAACAATTCGGTCTGTATACAATGAGAATGTTACGGACAAAGAAGTGGAAGTACATTTGGAATACCTGTGACGTTGACGAGCTTTATGACTTAGAAAACGACTCAACAGAGTTAATTAATCTATCATCGCGTGATGAGTATAAAGACCTCCTCAGAGAGCTGCGCATAAAACTCTACTGGGAACTTAAGAGCGAAGGAGATACACTCATTGGCAGCGCTTGGCTAAAGGATCAGTTACTCGAGAATTTAAAATTGTGAGTAACGTGCGTTCCTGTGTTCGCATCGTGTTCTAGACGAACTTTGCCGCCTACGGTTTGAAATTCAATCACCAGCTGTTCAATAGAACTTGGAAGGTGTGGCTCAAAACTTATTTCACCAAAACCAGGGGTGGCTGGTTTAATTCCAGCGATATCTTCGATAAGAACAGAAATAGGAGCACTTGCCCACGGATGGCAAAGACTTGTGTTCCATTTTTGCTCCTTACCCCAAGCTTCGAAGCATGTTGTGGCGCCTTCGCTCAACATATTCGCCCACGAGTGTTCATCCCGGGATGTTATCAAATCGAATACCAACTCATATTCACCAGCATTTGATAACCCCTTCAGGACAAAATAGCTGAAATACACTCCGCAAGCGAAGCGTTTTTCTTTTATCAACTCAACCACACTCTTAATCGCCTCCTGAGGAACTAGTCCAAAAAAAAGCGGGAGCGCATTTGAATGAAGTGCCGAATGCGTTGAAACGTCAGAATCTACAAATAGTTTGCTTTCCTCTTTGTAAAACGCCTGAACAAATGCTTCTTTGAGTGTTTCATAATCATTTCTACATTCTAAACCAATATATTCTCGAATTTCATCAACCGTCTTCACTGCACCACAGTAGAATGCATTTAACACATTATGGCACCCTTTTCCGTTACCAACAGATAAATCAAAATCATAATTATCTTGAAGATTTTCGGGCCAGTCGACAAGATTCCACTTCTCAGAAACATTCTGTAGCAACCCGTCTTCCCGTTTATATTTCTTGAAATAATCAATGACCCCCTCTGCCACCGGCAACATCTCTTTCAGAAACTCAAGGTCCCCGCTATGTTTATAATAATTCAATAATTGAAGCGGAAATTGAAGTGAAAAATCTGCAATTTCCTGCATAAAGCTCCCTGGCGCACAAGTCATCAACCCTGGACAAATGAATGCAGAGGCTGCAAAATCCTTCAAGCACTTTTTAAACAGTCGCAAATCTCCGGTAAGATATACGTGCGATAGTGTCGTTATCGTTGCATCGCCCAAATACTGACCTTTTTCTCTGCTCGGACAATCTACAAAAACTTCTTGTGAACCGTACTTGACTCCGTTTTTGCATATCTCCCAAATATCATTCAACAATATATTTGAAGATTGAAAAGTGCATGCCTCTTCATTAAACGGGTAGTGTCTTACGATTGCGGAAAAGTTCTCTGGATTGAGCGCACCCTCTGGCCCTACGATTTCGACATATCTAAATGCCTTATAATCAAATTGTTCCAGAACATCCAGTTCGCCTGATAAAATCCAACGATCTTTGTAATTGCAGTTGCAGCGCATTTGATGACGAACTAATGAACTGGAAGAATCAACGTCAGCATTCAATTCCTCACCATACATTATCTCAATAATCTCACCCTTCACACCACAGGCTTCCATAGAAAACTGCCCGGTAATTTCGCGACCGAAATCTATGACGTAATGGCCAACTGACAACCTCTCAATAGTTTGTGGTTTCATTTCATAAACAGCTAACTGAGGTGTATCCTGTAACACAAGCGCGTAGTCGTTTGACAAAAGTTCTACTGAATCTTCCCAATGTGTGTCATCAAAATCAAGCCGCTTCCATTCAGAAATCTTCAACCTGCTGTCGATATCCTCCACAAATTGAGTTTCATATCCAAATGTTTCTGAACTCGTAAACTCCTGTGCCTTGTGTTGTTTCCACGACGAATCGGTCCAAAGAATTATATCAGAGTCTGAAAATAGCTCCGCAATTAAGCCTTGTCGATAATCTCCGCTATTCCAAACACGATTGATCAGCCCTTGATAATACACATGAACGGCAATTGTATTCTTTCCTGCACACAAAAAATCGCTTACATCAAGATGATTGTAATTGTAGTTGAAGTGGTAACTCGGCGCGGGTCCCTGAGAAACAAAACGCCCATTGATGTATAGCTTGTAGTAGTCGTCCGCGGTTATGTCTAAAAATGCCCTTGTTGGTTTATCCCTCAACGAAAACGTTTTTCTTACAAGCATATGATAATTCTTCAAATCCTCTCTGTGCGAAGAAAGAGAACTCTTTTGCAATTCTTTGTGAAACACATTGCGAGGCTCTAGCCCGCTCAACTCAACACCCAAAATCCATTTCGCTTTCCAAGTTTTCAAAAATTACCTCCATGCTCTTTCATTAATAGCCAAACTTTTTCAGCATAACCTCAGTCTCATTAGCAGCCTGCACACTTGGAAAGTCACATAGCATATAGACTCCGTTTGTGCCAATGGCGTTTAGAACAGGCTCAATTTGCTCGGGTCTCACGCCTACTAGTTGAACCGATTTTCCAGCGTCCAGAATCTTGCGGTACATATCAAACCAATGAGAATCCGCACATCCGGGACTCGATGGGTCGGGCGTCCATTCAACAGCGTTAAGTTCCTTAATAGAAAGCAGGTGGTCAAGATGACAGATGCATTCCTTACCATCCAGATGAAACATAGAATGATCTAGGTATTGGCATTGTTCTGTCAGCATAGGAACTATGAATTCGCCGAACTGGTCGGGTGAAATCATGGCCGAGCAATCGCATTGCAACTTGGC
>JBAXBF010000393.1:0-3097 GCA_037142095.1 Chloroflexota bacterium | reverse complement strand
TCTTGTGGGAAGGTCATCACGACCGTCCCGGCTGGAATCTTGATTGCCTGGTTAGTCAGGTTGGTGAAACGCACATCTCCTTTGGCTTGATCGAAAGGCATGTGCATCGTTCCGCTGGTTGGAATCTGATCCTGCCCTTTGACCAATGTACTCACCGTATGAATGGGTATCCCCCCCGTAATATTCACTGATTTGACCGACTCACTCGCCCGTGCTTTAAACTCGATTTCCTGTATCTGTTTCTTGGGAGTCAGTTCGATGCGCGCAGTGGGGATAAAGACAGCAGCCAGGGCAAGAACGGTTAAGATCGTTCCCAAAATCCATACTACCCGCTGAAGTATGGAAACGGCTCTGGTTACGCGGCGCTTACGTTGTGGCATACTTACCGCATGTCCGTGAGCTTTCACACGCAAGGTCTCCAGTTCTATTCGAGAGCGAGGATGAGATCGTCTAAAAGTAGATTTAGATGGTTTATAAGGATGGCGTACCCGCCAATGGGAACGATGGGCTTGTTTAAGGTCACGAAAGGTGAGGATACCAACCTTTTTTGCCGCTGCACATACTTGCTGGTTGCGCGTAACCAGTGCAATCTGAGCGCCAAGCGCCGTGCACTGGCGTTGAATAAGGAGTAAGTTCAGTCTGTTACTCAGACGTTTACTTAATTCGCCATCCCGCTTGGCAGGGAAAACCAGCAGGACCCTGCCTGTCTGTTTCCACCCTAATTTATCGCGGATTGAAATCAGATCATCGTGCGGTTCTAGTGAAAGAATTTGCGTCTTCACGGTTCAATTGATGTGATATCCGAACAATTTAAGGATGTTATTTTTATTTCGCCAATTCTCACGTACTTTGACGCGCAGTTCCAGGTACACTCTGCGTTCATTCATAGTTTGAATAGCGCGCCGGGCAGTACTTCCAATTTCCTTGAGCATTTCTCCGCCTTTACCGATCACGATTGGTTTTTGCGACTCACGCTCCACAAAAAGGGTCGCAGCAATGTAGACCGCCCCGCCTTCGCGTTCTGCATATTCATCGATACGGATGGCGATGCTGTGGGGAACTTCATGGTGCAGGAGATTCAAAGCAGCCTCGCGGATTAAATCGGCACAGATATCGCGCTCATACCAATCCGTAACTTGGTCCGTGTCATAATATGGCGGATTCTCTGGTAAATGTGTCGTAATCATTTCCAATAATCCATCGAGGCTTTTGCGATGGGTTGCAGATATCGAAACTGGGGTAGCTGTTGGGACGAGTGCCTGGTAGCTTTCCTGATAGGGACTGATTTTGTTATGAATGAGGTCTACCTTATTCAGGACCAGGAGGATGGGAAGATTGGAGTGGCTCATAAAGCCGGAAAGATGTTCATCTTCATCGTTTGGAGGTTGGCTGGCATCCACGACGAACAGGATCAGATCGGCATCTTCTATGGTTGCCAAAGCTTCCTGGTTCATGCATTCGCCTAATTTATGCAGGGCTTTATGGACACCGGGTGTATCTTGAAAGATGATTTGGGCATCCGGTAGACTGAGAATCCCCAACTGTCGTTTGCGGGTAGTCTGTGGTTTAGATGAAACGGCTGCTATCTTTTGTTCTAATAGGGTGTTAATTAAAGTAGATTTACCGACATTGGGTTTTCCCATGATGGTGACAAATCCAGCTCTATGAACATTTATGATTTCTGGCATAAAACTTGCATCCTTATGCGTCTGATGGACAAACGAATTTCTCTGCTTGTAATTATAACCCTTTTCATCATCTCTTGCCTTCCACTTTCGCGCCCACTGAAGGCGTTTGCCAAATCACCTGCTGCCCTGCCTGATGCGGCTTATATCTCCGTTATTGGACATGCCCAGTTATTCGGGTTATCCTGTGAATCACGCTCGGCGGCGGATTTAGCCGCTTACTGGGGAATACAAGCTACCACCGAGAGGGCAATCGTTAATGCTTTGCCGCGTTCGGATGATCCTGAGATTGGGTTCGTAGGTGACATCAATGGTGCCTGGGGATATATTCCTCCAAACTCTTACGGTGTCCACGCGCAGCCAATTGCTGCGGTTCTCCGCCAATATGGATTGGATGCGGTAGCGCGCCAAAACATGAGTTGGCCTGAACTGCAAGAGGAAGTTGTCAACGGTCGTCCTGTCGTTGTATGGGTGATTGGTGCCGTCTGGGGTGGTTCGCCACAAACATACACTACAGTGGCTGGCAAGCAGATTACCGTAGCAGCCTTTGAACATACCATGCTTATAAGCGGTTACAGCCCGGACAGCGTTTCTCTCATCAACGCTGGGACAGGGGAGTTGGGAGTTTATCCTTTGAGAGACTTTCTTACTTCCTGGAAAGTATTGGGTAATATGGCAGTTACAGCTTATGGCAAGATTGATCCCACGAAACCGCAAACTGTTCCACCTCCTTTGCCTTCCATCCAACCTCCCCAAGCTACTCCTGAATCATCACCAGTGCTTCCGGTTGGTTTTATGACCATGACCCCATCCAATCCTGGACAGATTTTTACGCCAATCCCTGATATCACTCCTCTCCCTACCCTGGTTATTTCCATCTCGACGGGTACGGTCTCGCCATCGGGCACGGATGCAGCGGGTTTGACTTATTTTGTGCAGGGCGGAGACACACTCTCGGCTCTGGCTGCTGCTTGGGGTCTCAATTGGCAAGACATTGCGTTTTTGAACAATATCCAGCCGCCTTATGGCCTCTTTGCTGGACAGATTTTGCGTATACCTCCTGGTGTACATTTGTCTCCAGCACCGCCTGCTTCAATCCCTTCAGGAACAGGTATCCCGGTTGTGACGGTAATGCCTACAGGAAATATTGATTTAATCAACCCGCTGATCACTGCTGTTCCGCAAATTATCGCGACCTTTATCCCGATTACACCGGTGGGAAATATTTCGCCGCTTTCTCCTGCAGCGATGCCAACTTTTGCGGCAACAGAAATACCTATCAGCAGTACTTATACCGTTCAACCCGGTGATTATCTGGCACGCCTGGCGCGCGAATGGGGTGTTAATTGGCAGGATGTGGCTCAAATAAATGGCATTCCTTTTCCATTCCAATTGGTAACCGGGCAGGTTCT
>JBAXBF010000392.1:0-3100 GCA_037142095.1 Chloroflexota bacterium | reverse complement strand
TCCTCTGCTTTCATATCAAGCAGGAAGGATAACGCGCCTAATATCACCATATTAGCGACTTTGGTATTTTCCAGTTTTTCCGCTATTTCAATTCCGTTGATCCAATGCACCTTTTTTGATCTTTGTGTGATTAGCGCGTTCAGTTCCTCATCTTGAGGATAAATACTGCCGGACGTGGTAACACTCAACGGGATAATACAGTAATTATTTACGATGACCAAACCATCCGGACGTAACCAGTCGATAAAACGCACGGTCTCTAATTTTTCGAAGGCGATTAATACATCGGCTTCACCTTCAGAGATAAGCGGTGAAAATACTTCTTTTCCCCAACGCACATGGGATACAACGCTCCCGCCTCTTTGGGACATCCCATGTACTTCCGCTTTTTTTGCATCGTAACCGTTACTCAAGCCAACTTCGGCAATTACATTACTTGCCAGAAGCGTTCCTTGACCTCCAACCCCTGTTAAGAGAAAATTAATAGCTTTCATTGATTGATCTCCACGGGAATAATTGCATCTCTTGGACATACTTGGGCACAAATTTCGCATCCTGTACACGCCAACGGATCTATTTCTGCCAATGGGCGATTATATTTCGGATCGAGTACTTCTGATTTGTAAATCGCAGGACATCCGATCCTGAAACAGATGGTACATCCATTACACATATCTTCGACAACCTGGTAAGATGACCATAAAGCACGTGCCGAAGGTAATAAAGCACATTCATCCTGTATGATCAATACCGCTGGCTCATCCTTTTTCAACCAATCTATAAGTGTTTTTTCGATTGTCTGCACATCGAATGCTTCAACGGTGGCTACGGTCGGAATACCCAACGACCGCACCAGCCCCACAATATCAACCTGAGGAACAGATTCTGCCATGAGGGTCTTTCCAGTGCCTGGATTATGTTGATGTCCCGTCATGCCAGTGATCCGGTTATCCAATATGATTGTTATCACATTACTCTTGTTATAGGCAACATTTAGCAACGCAGGGATACCTGTATGCAGAAATGTCGAGTCACCAATAACCGCGATATGGCGTTCGCCATCATGAGCAACTGCTGCACCGTGGGCGACCGCAATACCTGCCCCCATACACCCACAGGTATCGATCGCTTTCAGGGGAGGTACAACCCCCAGTGTATAACATCCAATATCGCCATTTACGGGTAAGCCAAGCTTACTCAAAATATAAAAGGTGCTTCGGTGCGGACAGCCTGCACATAATACCGGAGGACGATTGGGAAAGTTCGTCTTTTGTGGTTCTTTTGATGAAATTTCACCCTGTATTAAACCAGCTTTTATCGCACTTTCTCGAACAATTTGGGGATTAAGTTCATCTATCAAAGGAAAAATGGACTTTGTGTGCGGGTACATATGTTCGTGTCTATAGAGTTTGATCCCCATCAAACGCACTTGTTCTTCAATAAAAGGATCCAACTCCTCCAAAACGATTAAATTCGTTACGCTTTGAGCAAACTTCTTGATCATCTTTGGCGGAAGGGGATAAACCATTCCCAATTTTAGAATACTGGCTTCCGGAAAAACTTCACGTGCATATTGGTAAGCAATCCCGCCTGTGATAATCCCCAGATCACTCGATCGTTCTTCAATTTGATTTAATTCATAGGTTTCAGCGAATTCGGTTAGCTTGGCAATCCGTGCCTCAATTACAGGATGTCTGCCCCGAGCAAAAGCCGGGATCATGACATACTTGGAGGGATTACGTGGATATTTACCGGGTTCAGGAAACTCTTTCCTTACTGAATCGATGGTTACCTGGGTGCTGGTATGGCAGATACGCGTGGTAGGTCTGAGTAATACTGGTGAGTCAAATTGTTCGGATAGATCAAAAGCCGCTATCGTAAAATCCCTGGCTTCCTGGCTGTCTGCTGGGTCAAAGCAAGCTATTCTGGCAAATTTAGCATATTGGCGATTATCTTGTTCATTCTGCGAAGAATGCATGGCAGGGTCATCCGCAGAGATGATCACTAATCCAGCTTCCACACCGGTCATGGATGCATAGAACAGAGAATCTGCGGCGACATTGACACCTACGTGTTTCATCGTTGCCATTGCACGTTTGCCGGCATAAGCTGCCCCGATCGCAACATCCAGAGCAACTTTTTCATTGGGTGCCCACTCAGCATAGATTCCCGGCATTTTAACCAAATGTTCCAATATTTCAGTACTTGGGGTACCCGGATACCCTGAAGCAACTGCGACACCAGCTTCCCATGCTCCGTAGGCGATCGCTTCATTGCCAGACAATAAACGTCTCATGCGTTCTTCCTCCTGATGACAAAACATTTTCGCGCATTATGATAACACAATTTACTATTCACAACTAAGGACGTGTAATGCAAGAATTGGATATTCAATTCTCGTGAATCCAAATTCACCCAAACGTTCCGCACATTCATTCAATATCTTTCGGGCTGATTCTTGATATGCACTTTCTGGTAATGAGCGAATGATCAGGTTTAATAAATAGATGCCTGAAGATAAATCTTCCCTTGACATCGATTGAATGCAATCATCCAGCATGGGCACCAGAGCGGGAATCGTTTGAATCCATTTCTTTCTGACATTCATCAAAACACGAGCGGTAGCGCCTCCCGGCTCATGGCGCGAACTACGCATAATGCGGATAAAGATATGCTCATCCCCTAACATACGACCTAACGATAACGCCAGTTCCATGCGCAGATCAGGGTCATTCGATTGGTAGAGCAATTGCATCAGGAGAGGGATCGCCTCTTGAGCCTGTAATTTTCCAAGCGCAGAACCATAAGCCATCTGCAGCCCTAAATCATTTTCACTTTCCAGGCGATTCATCAGGATCGGGATAACGTCTTGATCTCCCAATGTACCCAAGGCTCTTGCACTGTGATCCTGCACGGAACGGTAAGGCGAATTCAGCCCTCCGCGCAAAGAGGTGATCGCTTCTTCATTGCCCATTCTAGCCAGCGCCCAGGCTGCGTTAACGCTCAAGGCAGGTTGGTTTCCGTTTAATATCTTAACCAGGGCTTTGGTGAGGCGCGGGTCAGACTTATGGCGCGCAATCGCCAGGATGGCTTCAAAACG
>JBAXBF010000391.1:0-3157 GCA_037142095.1 Chloroflexota bacterium | reverse complement strand
TATAAACACTCTTTCCGGCTCCATAATAAGAATCATACACGTGCTGAAAAACCGCGTCGCATTTATTTTGATACAGCTCCACACCGTAGCTCTCGGGAAGGAAGTCTAATGCCTTTTCAATAGTTAATTGGACACCGGCTCGGGTGCGCTGGTGATTGCGCCAATCCAATACCAGTTGTTCTGTTTTTAGGGAATAAAGCAGTTCTCTGGCAACTCGCTTAACCTCATCTCTTTCTGGTTTCGTTAAACGGATATCTGGTTTGGTCAACAGGTCGAAAATCGTCAATTCTTCGTCGCTGAGGTTTTCGCGAATGTTGCGCCTGTCTTCATCGTTGAGACTCTGGGCGAAGCTTAACAACTCGGCAAAGAATGCATCGCTGTTCTTGACGCCCGCGTTATATTCTGCGATCATGCTTTGATACTGATTATGGAAATCCATCCTTGAGCGGTTGATGGCGACCATCTGGCTAATTTTTTGCTGGAGAACGCCGCGCAACTTCTCTATCACAATCCTCTTTCGGTTCCGTTCTAATTTCTTCTTCAGCGCTTCAAAGTCAATCTGGCTGAGATTGACCCAATGCGATGCGGCAGCCGATCCGCTGTCTCCAATTTCACCACCCGCCGCAGATTGGATCACATAACCTTGATCCTTGGGAGCGACGGACTCGTCCAGTATTTTTGCCACCGCTTCCATCACATTGGAGATATCCGCCGGTGGAGTTAAGCAGCGGATCTTCTCAGCCAGCACCACGATTGTTTTGCGGTCTTCACCGTATTGGTTTGCCGCCGGGTCGGGCAAGATTGCCTGGAAGTATTTCTCCACTTCTAGCGAGAGCAGCAAATACTTGCGCTTGGTTTCATCATTAACCAGAATCTCGCTGACCGCGTCATCCATCAAGCGTATCCGCTGGAAGCCATCCTTCTCCTGGATCGCAGCCAAATCAACCCGCAGCGCAGCCAGAAAAGTTTTGGTTTCCCCGATCACCCGTTGCAATGCTTCTACCAGGGCATGTTTATCTTGGACTGGCATTTCCCCGCCTGCCGCGCCGCCATCGCCCCCTGTACCGTAAATGGCGAGCGCTTTTTGTAGATTGCGGAATACGCCGATATAATCGACAATCAAACCGTTCACCTTGTCTTGGAACACGCGGTTCGCGCGGGCGATGGTCTGCATCAAAGTATGGTTGCGCATCGGTTTATCCAGATAAATCGTCGCACAACTTGGGGCATCGAAGCCCGTCATCCACATCGCACACACAAACACCATACGGAAGGGGTCATGCGCGTCCTTGAATTTCTCCGCCAGGTCTTCCTTTATCATTCGTTTGCGGTGCGGCAGGATATCCACTCCCTTGGCAAGCAGGTCTTCGACTTCGTTTTGCCCCTGCGAGACGACCACCGCCATATCGGTCTCACGCATATAGGCGATCCTTGCCTGGATTTCTTGCCAATTTTCTTTATTATGCTGATTTTCATCCTCCCCCATAAGTTCGCTGAGGTGCTTATTCCAATATTTCCGCACCTTATCATACATTTTCACGGCTGTGCACTTATCGATGGAGATCACCATCGCCTTGCCCTTGTATCCGCGCTGGGCGAAATGCAGCACGATGTCTTCGGCGACCTTTTCCAGGCGTTCATCGCGGGTGATCAGGTGGTATTCGCGGCTGAATTCCCGTTCCAGGCGCTGCTCTTGCGCATCGTCCAGTTCAACCTCTTCCAGCAAGTTTTCCATGTCACGGTTCAAATCCGGATTGGTTAATTGCAGTTCTGGGATGCGGTTCTCGTAATACAGCGGCACGGTGGCTTGGTCATCCGCCGATTGTTTGAAGTTGTAAATGCTTACGTAATCCCCGAATACCTGCCTGGTGCGTTCTTCTCCCACCATCAAAGGTGTGCCGGTGAAGGCGATAAAGGCCGCGTTGGGTAAGGCGTTGCGCATGTTAAGCGCCAGTACATCGTATTGGCTGCGGTGCGCCTCGTCGGTGATCACGATGATATCGGAACGGTTAGAGAGTTTGGGGTATGTTTTGCCGTGTTCGATGTGGAATTTCTGGATCAAGGTGAACACGAAACGGTGATCTTCCTGGAGGAGTTGCTGCAGGTGTTCCCCGCTGCTGGCGCGCACATTCACCTCCGCTTCAGTGACCGCGCCGCAATCGGCAAAGTTCTTATAAATCTGTTGATCGAGTTCCTTGCGGTCGGTGATGACGATAAAAGTCCAGTTGCCTGTCAGCTTGCGCAGCACTTTATTCGAGAAAAATATCATCGAAAAAGATTTGCCGCTGCCCTGGGTGTGCCAGAAAACCCCCAGTTTGCCCTTGTTGTGGCGGATATCCTGGGTGGCTTGCAGGGCATTATTCACCCCCAAATACTGGTGGTTCTGGGCGATGATCTTGCGTAAGCCGCCTTTCGCTTCCTGGTGCAGGGTGAAATTTTCAACCAGATCGACCAACCTTTCTTTCTGACAGGTGCCGCGCAGCACCGTCTCCAAAGAGATAACCCCTTCTTCGCCTTCGCGGTTGATCTTTTTCCATTCGTTGAAATGATCCCAATCCGCCGTTAAGCTGCCTATGCGGCTCTGGCTGCCATTCGAGAGGATAATGAAGGCGTTATACCAGAACAGGTGCGGGATGGTATTCTTGTAATCGCGTAAGTTCTTGGTGAAGGCATCCTTTATCGAGGCTTGGGCTGCCTTCAATTCGATGAATACCAGAGGTATCCCGTTGACGAAACAAACCAGATCCGCCCGGCGCTTGTAGATTTCGCCGGAAATCCATAATTGAGAGGCGCAGAAGAAGTCATTCTGGTTGGGATTCTCCCAGTCGATGAGCTTGATCCGTTCGAAGGTCTCGCTTCCATCGCTGGCGCGGTAAGATACTGGTACCCCCTCCTTAAGCAGTTTGGACACCTGGCGGTTGGCTTCTCCCGCGCTGGATACGCTGCGGTCACGGCACAGTTCCTCGAGAGCGAGTTCCAGGGCTGCCTGCGGCGTCTGCGGATTAAAGCGTTTCAGAATCGGCAGCAAACGCGCCGCCAAGACGACCTCATGCGGAGTCTCGCGTCCCAGGCTGCCGTTTTCACCAAACGTTTCGGTGTAACAGTTCCGCGTCTCCCAGCCCATTTGGGATAAGAGGGTGAGCGCAGGTTGTTCGAT
>JBAXBF010000390.1:0-3168 GCA_037142095.1 Chloroflexota bacterium | reverse complement strand
CCTTATCATCGGGACAACGCACTTCGCTTTGTTCAGCAAATGTAAATCTATCCTGCATAGGCATATTTTGGATAGGAGCAGCGACACCACCAATTTCAGTCACATAGCTACCAATATTAATGTTAAATTGCGTCAATAAATGTTTTGCCAAAGTGCCTGCCACAACTCGTGCAGCAGTTTCGCGTGCACTAGCCCGTTCTAATACCGGGCGGACATCATCAAACCCATATTTGACCATACCAGCGTAATCAGCATGTCCTGGACGCGGCACAACCAGCGGTTCTAAATCTCCTTTTGCCCAACGTTCCTGCCAGTTTACCCAATCCAGATTCTCGATACGCATTACTATAGGGGCTCCAATGGAATGTCCATTAATGATACCGCCTAGATTTTCCGCCCGATCTTGTTCTATCTGCATTCGTTTATTACGCCCATAACCGCGTTGCCGCCGGGCTAAATCACGATTGATTGTTTCCATGTCAATTTCAAGACCAGATGGAAACCCTTCAATGATGACAGTCAAACATGGTCCATGGGATTCCCCAGCCGTTAAAAAGCGAATCATCGTATACTCCTTTTTTACCTTCGCGAAAAATATTCATGTGCTTTGATTTTCATGATATCAATAGGGGGCATAAGTCCGGTCCACATCTCAAATGATAGCGCTGCCTGGCAAATTAACATATCGAGCCCGCCTATTGGAAAGGCTTTTGATTGACGTGCCTGCCTTAATAGTTTTGTTTCAAGAGGATTGTACACCAGATCGTATACGGTAAGATGAGATGGCACAGGTATTTTATCAGGCCAAATCGAATCCTGGATTTTAGGAAATGTTCCAACAGGGGTAGTATTTACCAATAGATCTGCCCATCGCACAGATTCTATTAATGTATCCGTATTTAGAAGATCGATGTTGATCCGATGGTTATTAATAAAATTTTTCTCTTTGAGACGATTTATCCGTTCCAACGATCGATTTAACAATTTGATTTCTTTTACGTCCTTGGATAGCAGGCCAAATATAACGGCTGAGGCAGATCCTCCAGATCCTATAATGACTACTTTTTTATCCTTTGGATCAAAACCATTCTTTATAAGAGGAGTTAGAAATCCAGCTACATCGGTGTTATAGCCTGTAAGATAAGGAGTTTTATTATCCTCACGTGACATAACTAAGGTATTAACCGCTCCGAGTTCTTGGGTTTCCGGATCAACCTGATCTAAATACGGGATGACAGCTTGCTTGTGGGGTGCGGTCACATTAACACCACGAAAACCAAGTGCAACGAGACCTTGGATTCCATCTTTTATATTTTCAGAAAAAACAGGCAAGGGCAGATAACACCAATTCAAACCCAATTTTTCAAAAGCAGCATTATGAATAATAGGGGAAAGAGTATGCTCAATAGGCATACCGATAACCCCAACCAGATTAGTTTTGCCATCAATCATATTTTTCAACGCTCCTATCCATAATCGATATTTTCCATTAAGTATATTGAGCACCCAGTTTCTGCATAAGCGAAATATATCCTGGAAACGAGTCTCCTATCCAATCGACGTTATTCACGATGACTTCTCCAGATGTAATCAAACCAGCAACGGAGAGAGCCATTGCCAGACGATGGTCATTATGACTATCGACGACAGAACTTCGTAGAGGAGTAGGTCCCTCAACAATGAATCCATCCGGTAATGCTTCAATATTAGCCCCAAGCTTTTTCAGTTCCAGGACAATCGCCGCGATCCGATCTGTCTCTTTTACGCGGAGTTCTTCGGCATCATGAACAATAGTTGTACCATGGGCTTGTGTAGCAGCTACTGCCAATATTGGAAATTCATCGATCATGCGTACGACTACATCACCTTTTATTTCAATCCCTTTTAATTCCGAATTTTCGACAGTTACCATAGAAACGGGTTCACCTATCTGAGAAGATATATCGTCATTCAATGATGTTAGAGAAATCTTAGCTCCCATTTGGGTTAATACATCTAACAACCCGGTACGTGTAGGATTAATGCCAACGTTTTCAATCGTAATTCTTGATCCAGTTACTAACAATGCCGCAACCAAAGGAAATGCCGCGGATGAAATGTCTCCTGGTACCCGATATATGCTTCCTTCATCGGATGATAAGGGAGATAGTTTTTCACAAGGATATATTTGTATAGTCGATCCGTCTGTCAAGACAGACGCTCCCATCATGTTTAGCATCCGTTCTGTATGATCTCGCGTTGGACCAGGTTGATGGATGGTTGTGGAATCATCTGCGTATAGACCTGCAAGTAAGAGAGCACTTTTCACCTGGGCACTGGCGATTGGCATCGCATATTCAATCCCATGTAATGGCGTACCAATAATATCGATAGGAGCATGACCATCATTCGTATGAATCAGAGCGCCCATCAGACCGAGAGGTTCCGTAACTCGGCGCATGGGACGGCGTAAAAGTTGTTCATCTCCTTCGAGCGTACTTTCAAAAAGTTGAGCAGATAACAATCCAGTTAATAGACGCATTGTGGTACCAGAACGAACGCAGTTAAGGGATGAATTCGGTCTTTTCAATCCATACATCCCAACTCCTCGAATGATTAGATTCTCCTCGCTCTCTACTATTTCAACCCCCAGAGATCGCAAACAGGATAAAGTCGCTAAACAATCGCTGCCTGGTAAAAAACCAGCGACCATGCTTATACCATCTCCCAATGCACCGATTAAGATTGATCGATGAGAGATGGATTTATCTCCTGGAACTTGAATATTTCCATTAAGTGAAAAAGAGGGGTTAATATGTAAATCAATCATGAGTCTTCCTTATGTGGGTGAAGAGACAAAAAGATGTTTGCGAATATTTTGAACTGAGGACAAATAGTCACGCAGCATGTCCTCATCATTATTTTCAAGAAGAGAGATAAACGATGCAAGTTGCTCTTGAAACATTCGAGTCATGTCTAAAATTCTATCTTTATTTGTCAATAGAATATCTAAAGACATTTCAACATTGCTGGCCGCCAACCTCGTTGTATCTCTGAAACCACTCGAGGCGACATCCCATAACTCCGCATCGTTTAAGGCGATAATTTCGGCGGACCTTACCAGATTACACGCAATCAGATAAGGCAAATGACTGATTGCGGCGACGAGTAAATCATGTCTTTCTGCTT
>JBAXBF010000389.1:0-3175 GCA_037142095.1 Chloroflexota bacterium | reverse complement strand
TATAATGCGTGTATTTTCTTTCCCCCTCTCCAAAATTCTTATTTTGGAGAGGGGGCAGGGGGTGAGGTGTGTTGTGGACCCAATACTTCATCATATAAACCAGGCAGTGACCGAAGAATCTCTCTTCTCCCATGAAATTTTGTCCTTTTGGGTGTAAAAATGCAATTTAAGGCTGTCTTTATATCCCTTTAATATCCAGTTTGAGTGACTTCTATTTTCTTATTATAAACCCAAGAGTTTCTTTGTCTTTCTAAATTTTGGTGGTATTATATTCACAAAATATTTTCTTTTTACATCGTATCATGTTTATCCGATTCATTGACATGTTCTTTTCAGGAG
Source organism: Chloroflexota bacterium (assembly GCA_037142095.1). Classification (GTDB taxonomy): domain Bacteria; phylum Chloroflexota; class Anaerolineae; order Anaerolineales; family DRKV01; genus JBAXBF01. The sequence continues at coordinate 2,836 of JBAXBF010000389.1, read as the reverse complement.
GATAGGATGGATGCTTCTTTCATCACCGGCGATAATATTAAAGTCTTGGTTGAAACCTTGTTGCCTGTGTTTGCTGCCGGGATCTTCACAGGGGCAATTCAACGTACAGGAGAAATGATGGTTGAAGGGGGCATGGATGGATTGGGTAAATTGTGGCATTTGATACGTGATCGAATGAGCAAGAAGGAAGAATCTCAGGAAGCCCTGGAAGACTTCTTAGAAGACCCTAATAAAAAAGCCTTTATAAAATATTTTCAGGAGGAGTTAAAAAGTATCCTTTTAAACGACCCTGAATTGGTTGCTAAAATTACTCTTTTATTACCTCAAGCTCAAAAAGAAATAAACGAAATTCATGCTTCCTCTAGCGGAATTGCTGCCCAAAAAATTAAAGCTGATATCATCAGCACGGGTAAAAAAAGCAAAATTATCAAGGCTGATAAATATGTAGAGCAAGAGATTCATCATCACCACGGAAAAAAAAAGCCACAGGATGACCAGCATAATTTACGCCGTCTCTTTTTAGAAGAAATGCAGGTTCGTTCCAATGATCTTGCTGGTATCGATCTTAAGCTGAGGCACACTGTGGATGCTCCTATTCATCTTTCAGATGTTTATACGGATTTGGATACGACGGAGATGGAGGATGTCCGCAAAGAAGAAGAATACCGTGATTACTTAAGGCAAGTACATAAAGAAAAGCGGATTTCAGCCAAACAGATGTTGGATACCTATCCCCGTTTACTTATTCTGGGGGATCCTGGATCAGGTAAATCCACTTTTCTGAAACATGTAACCTATCTTCTGGCAACGGCTGGATTAACAGAAAAACCACAAACGACTTTGGAACGATTGAATCCATGGAATCATGGACTATTAACTCCTTTGCATCTTGAATTGCGTGACCTCGTGGATTTTTTGAAAAAATATAAGGGTAAACCTGAAGATGCTTTGAGTATGTATATCCTTGATTTTATCCGTGCAGATCATGTGCTGAAGCCAACTTTGCCATGGATAGAAGAGATTCTGAGATATAAAAAAGAACAGCTATTAATTCTACTTGACGGATTGGATGAAGTACCCAATGAATACCGTCAGCAGGTGGTAACTTTGGTTACAGCCTTTACAAAACATAATATGGAAAGTCGTTACGTGGTTACCTCCCGACCTTATGCATATCTTGACCAACCCTGGCGTTTAGAAAATTATCGACAGGTGACTTTATCTCCTTTAAGCGATGATCAGATTTTTGGTTATATCGACAATCTTTATGACCAACTCATTATCCGTGGGAATAAGTTAGAAAAAGATGGAAAATTAGAATCGGAAGGTTTAAAACAGGCTGTCCAGCGTGATGACATCAGAGGATTGGCAGAGCGTCCATTATTGTTAACCATCATGGCTTATATGAACGCTGAAGGCAGCGGCAGATTGCCGGAAGATCGTACCGATCTATATGCGTTGGCGGTAGATTGGCTTCTGCGCCGTTGGGAAGAGCGACGCGGTGGCGAGGAGGGCTTAATTAAAACGCTGGATGTACCGGATATAAAGAGAGTCGACGACCTTAAAGAAGCTTTTTATACGGTTGCTTATAATGCGCATGAGAGTTGTGATCTAGATGATATTACTGCTAATATTCCCAAAGAGATGTTATTAAAATGGCTTAGTCCTTTTCTTAATAAAAATTATGGGAAGGCTGAGCAGTTTGTGGATTATATTCGTGAACGTGCCGGTTTGCTTATCCGTCATAAAACGGATGCTTACACTTTTCCCCATCGTACATTTCAAGAATTCTTGGCAGCCTGCTATCTCTATACCCGTGGGGCGGAGTATCCTGATCTGGCGGCTAGTTTGGCGCGTCAGCCGGGAGAGAAATGGCGGGAAGTCTATACCTTGGCTGTTGGATATGCAACCAGACAGCAGGCTCCTGATCGTGCGTTGGCTGCTGTAAATGCCCTTTTGCCGAATGAAATAGGAGAAAAAAAAGAAGATTGGGATGATGATTTTTCATTCGCCGCTTTGGCTGGAGAAGCTTTATTGGAAATGAGATTAACAAATGTGTTCAGGCAGAATCAAGGTGGGAAGGTTTTAGAACGTGTTCGAGCCTGGTTGGTAAAAATTTTGGAAGAAGGTCTGCTTACAACGAAGGAACGCGTCCGCGCCGGCAACACCCTCGCCTCTCTGGGTGACCCTCGCTTTAATCCAAATTTCTACTTTCTGCCGTATGCAGACAATCTTGGCTTCATTCACATCCCTGCCGGTCCCTTCCTCATGGGCAGTGATAAGACCAAAGACTCCCGATCATCGGGTGATGAGCAACCCCAGCATTCCGTTACCCTTAAAGATTACTGGATCGCCAAATATCCAGTCACCGTAGCGCAGTGGATATCTTTCGTCAAAGACAGCAATCATAAACCTGAAAATGATACCAGTCTTACAGGTGTCCTCAACCATCCTGTCAGGTACATCACCTGGCATGAAGCCCTGAAATACTGCACATGGCTCAGCGAAAAACTGCGTGAATCCAATCAAACCCCTGTGCCTTTGCGAACCTTATTTCGTGAGCAAAAAGCTCGTGTCCTCTTACCCAGCGAAGCCGAATGGGAAAAAGCCGCCCGCGGTGTGGATGGGCGTATCTATCCCTGGGAAGGTAATTTCGACCCCCAAAAAGCAAATACAAGCGAGACTGGTATCGGTACAACCTCGACGGTGGGCTGTTTCCCACAGGGTGCCAGCACATTCAGGATTCTGGACATGAGTGGTAATGTCTGGGAGTGGACGCGTAGCCTTTGGGGGAAGGATTATAGCAAACCTGATTACAAGTATCCATATTCTGAGA
>JBAXBF010000388.1:0-3189 GCA_037142095.1 Chloroflexota bacterium | reverse complement strand
AGAGAACCGGTCGCTGGACTTCAAGATGCGTCCGGAACAGGAAGCGGCGGTGGAAAAGACCATCGCCTATTTCAAGAGTTTCAGGAAGGAAAACGCGGGCAAGCCGCCGCACTTTCTTTGGAACGCAAAAATGCGGTTCGGCAAGACCTTTGCGGCCTATCAGCTTGCCAGGCGCATGGGCCTCAAAAAGGTACTCGTGCTGACCTTCAAACCAGCCGTGGAAGCAGCCTGGGATGAAGACCTGATGACCCATGTGGATTTTGAGGGCTGGCAGTTCATCTGCCGTGGTGGTTTGAAATACGAAGAAGCCGACCTTTCCCGCCCGATCGTTTGTTTCGGCTCGTTTCAAGACTATCTGGGCACCAACGACGCCGGAGGGATCAAGGCAAAAAATGAATGGGTACACTCCACAAATTGGGATCTGGTGATTTTTGACGAATACCATTTTGGCGCGTGGCGCGACAACGCAAAAAACTTGTTCGATCAGCCTGACGAAGATGAAGATTACGATTTCGATCTGGAAAAATACAAAAAAGACGAGGCAGACAACGCCTACAACGAGACTTTTTTGCCCATCACCACAGCGCATTATCTATTCTTATCAGGCACGCCCTTCCGCGCCATCAACAGCGGCGAGTTTATCGAGGATCAGATCTACAACTGGACCTATTCCGACGAGCAGCGTGCCAAGGAATCCTGGGGCGATAGCGCCGATAATCCCTATGCTGCCTTACCGCGCATGGTCATGCTGACTTACCGGATACCGGACAGCATTCGTCAAATCGCCATCCAGGGACAATTCGACGAATTTGACCTGAATGTGTTTTTCTCGGCAAAGGGCAAAGGCAAAGAAGCAAGATTCGTTTATGAAAATGAAGTGCAAAAATGGCTTGATCTGATCCGCGGTTCCTATCTTCCTGCCAGTGTGGATGACATGAAACTCGGGCAGGATAAACGTCCGCCAATGCCGTTTTCCGATACCCGTTTGTTGAATGTGCTTTCGCATACTTTCTGGTTTTTACCGAATGTCGCCGCCTGTCACGCGATGGCGAATTTGCTCGCACAAAAGCAGAATACCTTTTTTCGTGACTATGCTATCAATGTCTGTGCCGGCTCGGGGGCTGGAATCGGTGTGGCTGCGCTTGAGCCTGTGCAAAAATCCATGGGAGATCCGTTATCTACCAAAACCATCACACTCTCCTGCGGCAAACTGACCACCGGTGTTACCGTCAGGCCTTGGACGGGCATCTTCATGCTGCGCAATTTGAAAAGCCCGGAAACCTATTTTCAGGCGGCTTTCCGCGTACAAAGCCCTTGGGAAATCATCACCGGAGCCGGCACAAGCGAAATCATGAAGCACGAATGCTATCTGTTCGACTTTGCCCTGGACCGTGCCCTGAAGCAGATTTCCGATTACAGTTGCCGCTTGAATGTCAACGAGAGCAATCCGGAAAAGAAAGTGGCGGAATTTATCAATTTCCTGCCGGTGCTTGCCTACGACGGCAGCAGCATGAAGCAGATCAGCGCGCAGGATGTCCTGGATATTGCCATGGCGGGCACCTCGGCAACACTGCTTGCCAAACGCTGGGAATCCGCTTTGCTGGTCAACGTCGACAATGAAACCCTGGCTCGCTTAATGGCAAACAAAGAGGCGATGGCTGCCCTGATGAGAATTGAAGGATTCCGCAGCTTGAACGCCGACATCGAAACGATCATCAACAAATCTGAAACAGTTAAGAAGACGAAGAAGGACGGTACCGGCGAGCTGACCCCGAAAGAGAAAAAAGAGCTTTCCGAGGAAGAAAAAGAATACAAATCGATGCGCAAACAGATTCAGGAAAAGCTGATCAAATTTGCCACTCGCATTCCGATCTTCATGTATCTGACCGACTACCGCGAACGCTCACTCAAAGATGTCATCACACAATTGGAACCGGGGCTATTCAAAAAGGTCACCGGTTTGGATGTTAAAGATTTTGAACTATTGGTCTCGTTGAATGTTTTCAACGGCTCTCTCATGAACGACGCCATTTTCAAATTCAAGCGCTATGAGGATTCCAGTCTCTCTTACACTGGTATCGATAAACATGCAGGCGAGGATATCGGCGGTTGGGATACCGTGGTCAAACGTAACGAATATGAAGCTCTGTTCTACAACCAACAATTTACGATGGAAGCGGCGGCTGATTATGTTGTTGATGTGACTGATGAATCTGTTTTCGCTGTTTCTGATGAGGATGCTGAGGAAGAGGAAGAACCCGTCATAGCCAAAACCGCAAGACCGATCATCTATCCCAAGCGCGCCCGTAAAACCCTGGTCACGCCGCCCGTGCCTGATTTTGTCACAGCCAGCTTTGGTATAAAGTCCCCCATTGCGCTGGAACCTGTAAAGAAAGAGGTAAAACCAACAGTGGACACCTCCGGGGTTGCGGTCGGAACGACCGTGCAGCACAAAGCGTTTGGAGCTGGTAAAGTGATAGAACTCAGGGGCGATATGATCACCGTTGCTTTTGAACAGGGTCAAAAGCGTTTTGAGTTCCCCAGCGCATTTGAAAACGGTTTTTTGAAAGTGTAAGATCGAGGTAGATATTGGGTATTAAATCGTGGGATTAAAAAAATCCTTCGCGCAAATGATGAACTTCACCCGAAAAAATGGGGTGAGGTTTAGGTTTCACCACGTGCGTGGGGGTGAACCTATCGTATGGGCACGGGGATTGCGCCAGGGATTGAGATGAACGCGGAATCCCCGTGCCCCTACCTGTACGTGCGGTTCAATGTTGCCAGGAACAGACCCGAAAGGACGGAAACTTCTTGACCCTAAAGGTCTTCTTCCTGACCTTTAGGGTCTATCGATGGATAATCGGGATACGATAATGGATAAGGATGGACTTGACCGGCTTTCACAGAAGACTTGACTTTCATCATCGCCTCATTTTGATTTAACTTGAGTTTGAATTGCTCCGATGTCCTTATTCTACTTATTTTATCCGGCTGCGGCAATCGTAAATCAACGAGTCATCTACAGTTACCTAGACCCTAAAGGTCAGGAAGAAGACCTTTAGGGTCGGAAGAAGGAAGACCTTTAGTGTCTGGGTGGACGGAGCTGTGCGAACCATCCATAGGGGCACGGGGAATTTTCCTACCATCCCCAACAACCAGCCAAACCTTGTGCCCGCATCCTGATCACGC
>JBAXBF010000387.1:0-3190 GCA_037142095.1 Chloroflexota bacterium | reverse complement strand
CGGCTTTGCCAGAACGATCACACTTACAAAACGCGCCTGCCAGGGTTGGGGAAAGGATAGCAACTGTTCTACAAGATAGGCGCGCCGGTCAGCGTCGTTGGCACCCTCTTGGGGAGCAAAGCGCGCCGAATACAAGCCAGGTTTTCCGCCTAACGCGTCCACTTCCAAACCTGAATCATCCGCCAGTGCCAGCAAGCCTGACGCCTGCGCAAAAGCACGCGCCTTGAGCGTCGCATTTTCCAAATAGCTCGATCCGGTTTCGGCTACATCCAGGCTGATACCAAGGTCGCGCGGCACCAACAACTCGACGGATTCAGATCGGAGCAATACCTGCATTTCTTCCAGTTTTCCCGCATTATTCGTCGCCAGTAATAGCTTCATCATTAAACTCCTGTGAAGCGATTATAGCAGAGTCCAGCCTGAAAATGGATTATTTTTAGAAATATTTTGGAGTATAATTGAATGAACCAATCCGGATGAACTCGATTTGAGAAGGGAGAAGAGATTATGGCGCTTTGGCAGGACGGCAATGTAGTTACTGAAGATGGAAAGCTCCACTATTATCGCACAGGAGGGCAAAAGCCGCCCATCCTTCTCTTGCATGGTTTCCTGGATAACGGTCTATGCTGGACAAGAGTGGCAGAAGCCCTGGAAAGTGAGTACGATGTGATCATGCCAGATGCGCGTGGTCACGGGAATTCATCGGATTATCCACCCATCAAATTCTCATTGAAAGAGATGGCTATTGATCTGATTAAAATCATTCAAAAATTGGGTCTTAAGACACCCGTCCTGTTGGGACATTCCATGGGAGCCTTCGTCGCCGCCTACACCGCTGCCTCCGTTCCTCCCTTGGTTGGGAAAATCATCCTCGAAGACCCTGAGTGGGATGATAAAAGCCTGAATGCCACCAAAGAAGAGCGCACGGCAAGAGCCGAAGCGACCCGTAACCGCATCCGAGGCTGGAAAAGTCAGACCCCGCAGCAATTGGTTACCGAATACCGGCGCAGCCAACCCGTCAACTGGCATAAAACCGAATACGCCACCTGGTCAGATGCCAAACTGCTGGTCAGTCCCAATGCGACTGGTTATATATCGGCTGACCCGGTTCCCTTAACTGATATTGTGTCGAAAATTATTTGTCCGGCACTCTTGATCACCGGTGACCCGCAAGAAGGTGCTTACATTGACACTGCCGACTCCCAAAAAATTATCACTGCCAACCCAAGAATCCAGGTTGCTCAGATCGCCGGCGCTGGACACGATGTGCACCGCGATAAATTCGATCCGTATATGCAGGCGGTCAAGCAGTTCCTGGGGAATTCATAGACAATGCGATGTTTCCCCCTTCCAATTCCTTAATTCTGGTAACCGTTTTACCCTCACCGAGAGACCTGGATATTGTGCGCCTCTTGGGATGGTATCGCATCCCCTTGCGTAAGGCACCGAAAGTCATTGCGGTGGATTACCTGGCATTTTATCAAACTGCTGCCTTTGAAGAAAACAAGTGGCAAATTGAAACCGTCGCCTCTGTACGCGGGCATGAATTACTGACCCGCGCAGAATTATTAAGTGATGAGCCTCACCATCCAAGACGAAATGAAGAATACTATAAGATTCAACTGGGAGCATTGGAAACATTGGATCATCCCATTATCGCAGATAAATGGAAGCGGATCACTTTTCTATACACTACCGGAGAATACTTAAGCCACGCCAGAACGATTAATGATCTGGTCGTCCACTCAGAAGAACGAAAGACTTTATGGCATGCATTACGTGAACGAGAAATGCAAACATCCCCTTATCAAGCAGGTGCGGGTAGTCTGCCAGAGATTGATCTCGATCCGCTCATGCTGGCTGCCCTACTCGGAATCGGAAAACAAGGCTAGCATCCACAATCCGTTCATTCTTTTAGGAGCAAATATATGCAGAAAATTCTCATCAAAGACGGCACCCTGATCACCGCCGAAGATACTTTCAAAGCAGATATTTTAATTGAAGGTGAAATAATTTCTAAAATTGGAGCCGGTCTGGATGGACGCGGCTGTGAAGTGATCGATGCGCATGGCAAATTCATACTTCCCGGGGGCGTTGATCCACATGTCCACCTTGATCTCCCCATGTTTGGAACCGTATCATCGGACGATCATTACAGCGGAGGAAAGGCAGCCGCTTTCGGCGGCACAACTACCGTGATTGACTTTATCCCGCAAGACTTCCCGACATTGGAAGAAGCTGTTACCGCCTGGCACCGTAAAGCCGATGAAAAAGCAGCCATCGATTTTGGTTTTCACATGAACATCACCCGGTTCAACGAAAACATCGCGGCAGAAATCCCGCGCTTACCCGCATGGGGTATCCCGTCCGTAAAAATGTTTACGGCTTATAACGGCAGGCTGCGCATTTCAGATGGAGACATTTTCAAGGTGATGCGGATTGCAAAGGAACATGGGATTTTAGCCATGCTGCATGCCGAAAATGGAGATGTCATCGACATCCTGGTTGGCGAGGCACTGGCTGCCGGACATACCAGCCCGGAATGGCACGCAAAAACCCGCCCAGCCTGGGGTGCGGTGGAAGCCTCTTTACGTGGAGCGGCGCTGGCTGCTCAAACGGGGGCGTTGTTCTATCTGGTGCATATGAATACAGCCGGTGAAGTCGACCAACTCGAATACGCCCGCCGGCATGGAATCCCCATGATGGGTGAAACCTGCCTGCCTTATCTGTTTTTCACCGTAGAGGATCTAAAACGGGATGACGGTGCAAAATGGATTTGCTCTCCTCCGATGCGCTCTGTCGCGGATAATGAGCGTCTTTGGCAGGGACTCACCAGTAATAGTCTGCAAGTGGTGGCAACCGATCATTGCCCCTTCTTTTATAACGGCAGCAAACCCATTCTATACGAGGGCAAAGAAATTGCGATCCCGGGGAAAGAGCTGGGCAAAAATGACTTCACCAGGATCCCGAATGGGCTGCCGGGGGTGGGAGACCGTCTGCCAATTTTGTGGACAACCGCCGTCGCCAGCGGAAAAATCACTCCCAACCACTTCGTTGCGCTGACCAGCACTAATCCCGCAAAAATTTTTGGTCTTTACCCGCGTAAAGGTGCCCTTTTACCCGGTTCAGATGCAGATATCGTCCTGTGGGATGCAGAACGGAAATTAACGTATGGTGTGGCACACGCCCA
>JBAXBF010000386.1:0-3194 GCA_037142095.1 Chloroflexota bacterium | reverse complement strand
AGTCGCGCTTGAACTTGGAGTAGTCCGGCTTGGGGCTGTCCAGACCGGAGACGGGCAGACCGTTGAGGGCGCGCACCTTGAGCGGCAGCCCGAACAGGTGCATGAAGCCTTCGGCGTCCGACTGGTCATAGACATCATCCTGCCCGAAGGTGGCGAAGTCCTCGCGGTACAGGCTGAATGGACTGCGCCTGCCGACCGGGATGGCGCTGCCTTTGTACAGCTTGAGGCGCACTTCACCGGTTACGGGTCCCTGGGTGCTGTCCACAAACGCATCCAGCGCCTCGCGCAGCGGGGTGAACCACATGCCGTTGTAGGTGATCTCGGCGTATTTCAGAGCGACGATGTCCTTGAAGTGGATCGTCTCCCGGTCGAGCACCAGTGATTCGATCTCGCGCTGGGCTGCCAGCAGGATCGTGCCGCCCGGGGTTTCATACACGCCGTGCGACTTCATTCCCACCAGACGCCCTTCGACCATATCCGCCCGCCCGATGCCGTGCTTGCCGCCCATCTCGTTCAATTTCTTGACGATAGTGGCGGGGGAGAGCGCTTCACCGTTGATGGCTTTGGGGGTGCCCGATTCAAAGGCGATCACCACGTACTCGGGTTGGTCGGGGGCTGTCAGCGGCGAGCCCGAGATCTGGTACATATCCTCATCCGGCTCCTGCCAGGGGTCTTCGAGCAGACCGCCCTCGTGCGAGATGTGCAGCAGGTTGCGGTCGCGGCTGTAGATCGATTTGAGGGTCTGAGTGATGGGCACGTTGTGCGCCTTGGCGTAGGCGATGGCGTCCTCACGTGAACGGATGTCCCACTCGCGCCAGGGGGCGATGATCTTGAGGCGTGGATCGAGGGCGGCGAAGGTCATCTCGAAACGCACCTGGTCATTGCCCTTGCCGGTGGCACCGTGCGCCACAGCATCTGCGCCTTCCTGGTGTGCCACTTCCACCTGGTACTTGGCGATCAGGGGACGCGCCAGGGACGTGCCCAGCAGGTACTTGCGCTCGTAGACCGCGCCAGCGCGCAGGGCACGGAAGATATAATCCTCGGCAAATTCCTCTTCCAGGTCGTGGATGATCAACTTACTGGCGCCCGAGGCGAGGGCTTTCTTCTCCAGCCCGTCCAGTTCTTCTGCCTGACCCACATTGGCGGTGTAGCAGATCACTTCACAGCCGTAATTTTCACGCAGCCAGGGCACGATCACGGACGTGTCCAGCCCGCCCGAATATGCCAGCACCACTTTCTTGACCGATTGTTTTTTCGACTTTGCCATTTTATTTTTCCTCCTGAATTCAAATAATAATAAATAAAAACGCCCTCCAAGGAAGGAGAGCGTCTGATTGACGGATGGGTTGACAGCTTAGCGCGCCAACGCTCGCACTTCCTGAACGGATGCCAGAGAGGTACGACGAGCGCGGCGGATTGAGACAAGACTTGATTTCATCGTAGTTGAGTTTATCACTGCCCGCGGATTTCGTCAAGCGGGGATTTCACCTCCTCTAATGAAGGATAAGGATGAATAAGAATGATGTATTTAAAACAACTTTATGGAAAAAATTACATATTTAAATTAAAAACCCTCATTTATATCCTTCGTTGTCCTTCATCAAAAAAGTGTCGATGAGGCGTACACCTTCCCAATAGAAACATCCGTCCCGGCGGCGGACTCTAGAGAAACCCAAACGCTGCCAATCTTCTGCCAGAGTGACGATGCTTCGCGCCTTCAGTCCGTTGTCAAAACACCATTGTTTATAGCGTTCATAGAGCAGAGATGACTTCACCGCGTTACCAGGGTGTACTTCGCAGTTTTCCGTGACGAACATAGCCGGGATATCGTTCTTCTTTTGAAATTCCTGGGTGGCGTTCACGATGCAGGGTGGGATGTCGAAGTGGTCGCGGGCTTTTAGGTGTTCCAATCCATCCAGTGCCCAATTGAGGATGCCAGCCCCTTCACCTTTGATAATCTCTTTCAATGCGGGATTGGGCGGGCACTTTAGTTTGGGAAACTGTACCACCTTCACCCGCCGGAAAAGACCGTCCGCTCCTCCGGCGATACGGGGTGTCTCGTTCATCGCCCAGATGATCTTGGTCATGGGAACCATGGTGAACGCCTCTTTGTATTTGCGCTCGACGGTCAGCGGTTCGCCGGAGATCAGGCTGTTGATGATGTGCGAGGTGGTGATGTAGGATGCGGGCTGTTCACTGGAAACCATCAGCGTCTTGCCCGGCAGTGCGGTCAGGGCGAAGCGGCTGCGCTCGATGTCTGCCAGCCCCAACAGACCGGCTTTGGCGCCCAGCATGGCGAGCAGCCCTGCCAGAAAGGTGCTTTTACCGCTGCCCGGCGCGCCGTATAACCACACGGCGATCTCATGGCGCGTGTCGGTGGTGAGCGCATATCCGGCGAACTCCTGCAGAAATTCCTGGGCGCCCGGCACGGTGTCATTCAGGAAATAACGCCAGGTGACTGCCTCGGCTTGCGGGTTATAGTCAAAATCTAGCCCGCTGGTGATGTGGTCTTGAGGGCTGTGTTCGCGCAGGCTGCGGCTGGGGATGTGCAGCGTCCCGTTGCGGCAGACCAGCAGCTCTGCGTCGGCGTCCCACTGCACGTCAGGGATGGTTACCATCACCCGCCCCAGTTCCATGATGGAGTGCAGCTTCCAGTAAGAAGGCTTATAACCGCTTTCTTTTGCCTCCTCGATCACTGCCAGAATCTCGTGCTCCACCTGAGAAGAGGGCAGCTCATCCCACAGCCCGTCCCGGTAGCGCATGAACGTCATGCGCCCGTAGGCTGTGTCGGGATGGGCTTCCAGCCAATGATCTGCCAGCTCGTCATCGGTGGGAATCCGATTGGGGGTGTAGCGCGCCATGCTTTTGGCGATGGCGAGCACCTCACTTTTCTCCAGGGGCGGTTGGCAGCGCGCCTGGTTCAGCGAGAGCAAGGCGGCGCTGATCTCAGAAAGTCCCATACCCTGGGAGCGCAGCCTGCCCGCCAATCTTGCCAGGCTGCTGTTGCGCCGCCCTTCTGGGATTTTTGCGCCCTCGGGCAGAGAAACGGTCTGGTGATGTCTGTCTCCGTTTGAACTGCTGAGCAGTTTGATTAACCAGTCTGGCGCATCTGCCAGGGGTGTGTGCGCCGCGGCGTCATCCCAGGCATAACGCTGCCCGCTGTGGTGCAGCGAAGGCGGGGCGACCACCTGACC
>JBAXBF010000385.1:0-3199 GCA_037142095.1 Chloroflexota bacterium | reverse complement strand
CGGATTCCCCCATGGTCTTTACGCACCAGTTTCTTGCGCGCATGCTTAAGGCACACTGGGATCCAAAATCCGGACGCAAGGCAGTCATTCTGGTTTTTGACGGGATGCGCACAGATGCCTGGGATGAATTCTTGCGCCCGGTGCTGGAGGAGCGCTATGATGTGTTCGAAATGCGCCCGGGCAGCGCCATCCTGCCCAGCGAAACCGAAATCAGCCGCAAGGCAATCAGCGCCGGCTGCCTGCCGGCTGATTTCCCAATCAAATCGCGCAGCGAGTTGGAATTGCTCAAGCATTGGCTGCAAGCGGAGATGAAGCTGGCACCCGCCTTTCAGGTTGTGCGTGATGACGATTCGGTCGCTTCGGGGATGGCTGTGCGCTATGTCTCCCCTCAGATTGAGTATATCGTCTTCAGTTTTACGGATAAAAATTTACATGGCAATCCCCATGATCTGGCATTTATCTACAACAGCATCGTGCGCGAGGTTATTCGCCAGGATGTGCGCGCCGTGCTGCGCGAACTACCCCAGGATGCTTTGATCTTCGTTACCAGTGACCACGGCTTCACCCCTTTCTCTGAAAAAGCGCTGAACGTTTCGGGGGCGGTCGTGGAAGATAACAAATTGATCAAGTACCGCGTGGTGCGCGCCCCGCAGCTCTTCAGCGGGGAGGATGCCAAAAATGTGCTTAGTTTTGACATCAAGACTTTGAAAATCCCGCTGCCTGATGCAACCCGCGCAGGTCAGGCGATCCAATATATCCATTTCCCGCGTCCGGGCTATGTCTTCCAGCGCGAGACCTTCCAGCATAATCCGGATAAATATGGGCATGGTGGGCTGAGCATGGCGGAGTGTTTTGTGCCGATGGCGGTGCTTGGTTCACGCCACAAAGAGCAGGGCATTCTCTCTATCGCCGCTGTGCGCCAGACAGGATCCGTCAGCGAAGGGGAGCCGCTCGAGATCGAAGTCGTTGTGCGTGCCCATCTTATGCTCATGCAGGACTTGTCAATAACCCTGTCTTACAATTTGAAGGAAGTGCCTACCCCGCGCAAAGAAATCTTTCGCGGGTTGGAGCAGATTTACCGTCTGCGCTGGACGCCGAGCCTGCCGGAAATCACCCCCGAACAGCGTGAAAACGGCACGCTCCCCTTAACCGTGACGGCGGTTCTCACCTACCAGTATAACGGCAAACAGTACCGTCTCAGCCATTCCGCCGAGTTAAAAATCAAACTGGATACCACCCGCCTCAGAAGACGATTGGATAACAAATTGGACTTGTTGATGGGAAGGGTGCCGAAGGAGTTGAAATCGTGATTATCAGTGCCAGTCGTCGGACCGATATCCCCGCATTTTATTCAGAATGGTTCATTAATCGTATTCGGGCAGGTTATTGTACCGTCCCCAATCCATTCAACCGGGATCAAATATCCTAATTTTACATATCCAAAACATTTAGGAAAATAAAAAATGTCCAATAAAAAACCTACTCACGGACAAATTTCCCTCATTCCCAAAGCTCCGGTTCCCCCAATGCCAGAAGGCTATTATTCTGCGGGTCCCAACCCCAACCTGCAGAAGTTCGTCGAAGAGCATGCCAAGCCCTACGATCCCGAAACGGACCATTACGACGTGCCGCCTTTCGACCAGCCCATCACTACCACCAAAGCCACGGCTATTTACAACATGCATACCTACTGGTCGAAAAAACCGCACGACGCCATTCAGCAGTACATCCGCCATTACACTCAGCCCGGTGACCTGGTGCTGGATCCCTTCTGTGGTTCGGGTGGGACAGCCCTGGCAGCCCTGATGGAAGGCAGATGCGCCATTGCGATTGACCTTTCGCCCGCCGCCACCTTCATCACCAAGAACTACTGCACGCCGGTGGATGTGGATGAACTGCAACGCGCCTTTGAAGAATTGAAAGCCAAGGTTAAACCCGAAATGGACTGGCTGTATGAAACCCGCTGCGACCGCTGTGACGGCCGGGCGACCACCGCCTATACAGTCTATTCCTACGTCTTCCAGTGTCCGCGCTGCCTGGAAAAAATAACACTGTTTGACTGTCCGGAAGCACAGAGCCAGACGGCGCAAGGCAAACCCAAGACCATCCGGATCTGTCCCTCCTGCCAGAAGCGCGGCGTATCGGAAGAGATCAAGACCAGCGGTGTCCGTATGGATCCCATTCCGGTCTTGGTGAGTTATTTGTGTGAGGAAGGCTGCAAGCCAAAGCGCGGCGAGCGGCGGCATAATGATCCCAATCCCAAGAAGCGTGAATATTTCGAGAAGTATGATATGGTGAAGATTCGGGAGATCGAAAGCAAGCCCATCCCATACTGGTACCCGCCGCACCGCATGATGAATGTGGAAAGTGATACTGAGCAGTGGGGAGATAAATGGCGGGCTGGGACAAGCAATTTCCGCACGGTGGCAGAGTTATTCACGAAGCGGAATTTGTGGGCGCTTGGTCTTTTGCTTGCTAAAATCAAGGAATTTCGAGAGCCATATTCACACGCTTTAATGTTCACGGTCTCTTCTTTCTTGCTTAATCTGACGAAATTATACAAACACCGAGAAAGCGGTGGAGGTCAACCAACGGGCAATTATTACGTTCCTCAAATTCACCGGGAAAATGAAGCGTGGTCAGCCTTTGATCGAAAGTTTGCCGACATCGTAGCTGGATTACAGGAACTTCCTGAAGTATTAAATGGAAATACCAATGTAATTGTCTCTACACAAAGCGCATTATCTTTACCACAAATACCTGACGAATCAATGGATCATATTTTTACAGACCCTCCCTATGCTGGAAAATACCAATATGGTGAACTAAATTTTGTTTGGGAAGCCTGGCTTGATCTCAATACGAATTGGCATTCTGGAGAAGTTATCGTTAATGAAAGACGGCGGGTGACTGATGATGATTGGGCAGCTATGATGCTTGTCGCTATGAAAGAGTGTTTTCGGATATTAAAACCGGGTCGTTGGTTAGCTCTTTGTTATCACGATACAAGCGAGGGTACTTGGAGTTTGATTCAAGACCTTATGGCACAAACTGGGTTTATCGTTGACCATGCAGAGGAAACGCTTTACATTGATACTGGTCAAAAAACCTATAATCAGACGCAGGCAGAAAAAGTTACCCAGCGTGATTTAGTGATCAACTTCCGCAAGCCGCGCCCGGGGGAAATCACGGAAAACCT
>JBAXBF010000384.1:0-3207 GCA_037142095.1 Chloroflexota bacterium | reverse complement strand
CGCAAACAGATGGAGGAAGCGCTGCGAGAAAACGAAACCCGTCTGCGGGCGATCACCGACTCTGCCCATGATGCCATTTTAATGATGGATCCCCAGGGCTTGGTCTCCTATTGGAACCTGGCAGCCGAACGTATTCTCGGCTTCACCAGCGCCGAAGCCATTGGTCAAACCCTGCACGAGTTAATCGTACCTGAGCATTATCACGCAGCGCACCATGCTGCCTTTCCAACATTTCAGCGGACTGGACAGGGTGCGGCGGTTGGCAAGACGATTGAAGTAAATGCCCGCCGAAAAGACGGCACGATAATCGCTATCCAGTTATCGCTTTCATCTCTCTTTCTCAATGGGGGTTGGTATGCCGTAGGCATCATCAGCGATATCACTGAGCGCAAGCGGATGCAAGAAGCGCTGCAGACGACTTTAATTGACCTGGAGCAAACAAACCAATCTCTGGTAGACCAGACCTTGCGCGCCAACGAAATGACGGTTGCGGCTGAATATGCCAATGCTGCCAAGAGTGAATTTCTGGCAAACATGAGCCATGAGATCCGCACACCAATGAATGGGGTAATTGGGATGACAGGTCTATTACTGGATACCGATTTGACCCCAGAGCAGCGCCAATTTACCAATATTATCCGCTCCAGCAGTGAAACGCTGCTTTCTTTGATCAATGATATCCTGGATTTCTCCAAGATCGAAGCAAAAAAAATGGATTTGGAGAGTATCGATTTTGATTTGCGCCTGACTCTGGAAGATACGATGGAGATGCTGTCGGTAAAAGCGCACGAGAAGGGGCTGGAGATCGCCGGCATCCTGGATCCAGATATTCCAGCTTATGTGCGCGGCGACCCGGGACGCGTGCGCCAAATTATCACCAATCTGGGCAATAATGCAATCAAGTTTACCCCTAGGGGTGAAATCAGCCTTAGAGCCAACCTGGAATCTCAGGATGAGAAGCAGGTCTGCGTTCGCTTCGCGATAACCGATACCGGTATTGGCATCCCCCAAGACAAAATGGCACGACTGTTCACTCCGTTCAGCCAGGTTGACGGGTCCGTTACGCGCAAATACGGCGGCACTGGATTGGGATTGGCTATCTCGAAACAATTAGCGGAATTGATGGGCGGCAGTACCGGGGTCACCAGTGAAGAAGGCATAGGTTCCACCTTCTGGTTCACGGTTGTCTTTGAAAAAACGTCCGATGAGAAGATCCGCAACCTAGTGCCTCTGGCAAACCTCACGGGAATCAAAGTTTTGGTGGTGGACGATCATGAAGTAAACCGCTTGCTGGTCAGTCTGCTGCTCAAGAGCTGGGGTTGCCGCTACGCTGAAGCCGAGAAGGGAGATGTGGCGCTCAGCTTGCTGCAAGAAGCAGCGAGCAGCGGTGATCCGTATCAAGCCGCCCTGCTGGATATGCAAATGCCGGATATGGACGGAGCTGAATTGGCGCGGCGCATTAAGGCCGACCCGCGATTGGGGGCTACCCAATTGATCTTGTTTACCAGCCTGGGTAAACGCGGCGACGCGGCACAGATGAAGGCGCTCGGATTTTCAGGTTATCTGACAAAACCCCTGCGCCAGGAACAGCTTCATGAATGTCTGGCATTGGTTCTGGGTCAAGCCACGATTTCCACCACTCAGAATACGCATCAAACCGCCCCGACGGAGCTTGTTACCCGACATACCATAGCCGATTCGTTCAAACACAAAACTCACATTCTGCTGGCGGAAGATAATACTGTCAACCAGTTCGTTGTTACCAAAATTCTCAAAAAATTAGGTTACCGCGCCGATGTCGTAGCAAATGGGCAAGAAGCCATCACGGCATTGCAGGCAATCAATTATGACCTGATACTGATGGACTGCCAGATGCCGGAGATGGACGGATTCGAAGCCACGCGTCTTATCCGCGATCCGCAAACAGGTGTACTCAACCCGCTGGTTCCGATCGTTGCATTGACAGCCAATGCTTTAACGGGTGATCGTGAAAGATGTCTGAAAGCCGGCATGGACGATTATCTGAGCAAACCCATCAATGTGGATGATTTAAATGTAGCTTTGGAAAAATGGTTAGCCAAAGCCGAAGACGAGAAAGCCGCAGATGATCAAACTCAATCTCAAAGACTATCTGAAACAGATAGCACTACTTCAAATGAACCGCAGGCAAATGAGGGCGATGAAACCAGTATCTTTAATGAAGCTGAGCTTGTCCAACGTCTGATGGATGACCAGGATTTGGTAGAGGCAGTGGTAATCGCTTTTGTAGAGGATATGCCCCTGCAGATCACAGCATTGAAACAATTCCTCGCAAGTGGCGACATCAGCGGCGCACAGCGCCAGGCGCATACAATCAAAGGTGCCAGCGCTAACCTGGGAGCCAGCAGATTGAGGCAAGTGGCTTTTGAATTGGAAAAGTTGGCGAAAAATAGCGATATCCCTGAGGCAGAAATTGTATCGAATATCTCAAAGAGGATGCCCGAGATCGAAACAGCATTTGAACAATTGAAACAGGTTTTAAAGAGAATATATTCCATTTGAGGAGAATAAGATGCGTTTCAAGGATAAAGTGATTTTGATCAGCGGTGGAAACCGGGGAATCGGGCTGGCAGCCGCACGCTTATTTGCGGAAGAAGGCGCCAGACTCACCCTGGCAGCCCGCAACCCGGAAACAGGGGAAGCATCCGCCAAAGAATTGGGGGCGTTGTTCGTCAAGACCGATGTGCGCCAGGCAGCCGAGTGCGAGAATGCCGTTACGCAAACATTACAGACATATGGCAAGCTGGATGTTCTGGTCAATAACGCCGGCGTTTTGTACCGCAATATGACGATTGAGCAAACCAGCGAAGAGATTTGGGATCTGACCTTTGATACCAATGTCAAAGGGATGTTCTTCTTATCGAAGTATGCTATGCCTGCCCTGCGTGCCACCCAGGGAACCATCGTAAATCTCTCCTCGTATGCCGGTCTGGTCGGTTTTGCCGGAGTAGGAGCGTATGCTGCCGCCAAAGCCGCCGTCATCAACCTGACGCGATCCATGGCGCTCGACCATGCCAAAGAAAACATACGCGTCAATTGTGTATGCCCGGGAAGCGTGGAAACCGATATGATCTATGAAGCCTGGCACCTGTACGGCGATGTGGAAAATGCTCGCCAGTTGTGGGAGTCCAAGCACCCGATGGGACGCATCGCAACACCCGAAGAAGT
>JBAXBF010000383.1:0-3207 GCA_037142095.1 Chloroflexota bacterium | reverse complement strand
CATTAAGCGATGTATAATTAATACAGAACGTAATTTTTTTTATTACTCGTGCGGAACGATCCTTCTGCATGGAATCACCTGTAAGCATTTATGATACGATTTACGCAGAATGAAATGTTACACGCCATAGATAGGGAGAATATGAGTTTTTGCGTAAGTCCCTTTTTATTGATATCACGGCGGAGGTAAGTGCATGGGTAAATTTATTCAGATGGCATGGCGTAATTTGTGGCGGAATTGGCGACGCACTTCCATCGCGCTGGTAGCAATTGCATTGGGTGTCGTTTTACTTATCTTAATGGACAGCCTCTTAAGAGGCTCAGATCAAGCGATCTTTGGTAATGCCGTACGGCTATACGGAGGTAACATCCAAATTCATGCACCAGGCTACCGAGAAAAAAGTAGCCGGCTTCCTCTTTTACCATTAAACGATAATGTGGCAGTCCTTAAGGAAGTACGCGCTCAATCCCAGATAATTTCTGCTTCCCAACGCATCAACACGTTAGGATTGGTAAGTAGCCATGGAGAATCTTACCCAGTGGCAATCACCGCAATTGAGCCGGCGGTTGAAGCGCCGCGCAGTATTCAGGCAGAACACATGCTCCAGGGGCGTTTTTTACTGGATGAGGATATGGATGCTGTTTTGATCGGAAAAGGGCTGGCTGATCTTCTCAATTTAACCGTCGGAGACAACCTGAATCTGGTGGGCAGAAAAAGACAAGGGGAGATGCACCAAAGAACAATGACGATCGTTGGCATTTACGACTTGGGTCTGGCTGAAGCAGAAAAGAGAATGGTCTATATTCCACTAGCAGAAGCTCAAACTTTGTACAACCTGCGCAATCAGATAACCGAAATAAGTCTCACTTTGCAGAGTGTGGGACAAGAAGATACCATAATAAATGCCCTGAAAATCAGCCTTCCAAACTATGAGATCGATTCCTGGCAGACCCTTAAACCGGAATTAAAACAAACCATTGAAACAAAAAAGGCTTATACCGGTATTCTTGGCATTGTTGTGGTTCTCATCGCAAGCATTGGCATTCTCAACCTATTATTAATGGCTGTATTTGAACGCACGCGTGAAATGGGTGTTTTAGCGGCGTTAGGCTTAAAGGGATGGCAGATTATGGGGTTATTCTTATTAGAAGGAACATTGATTGGAATTGTTGGCGCAATAGCCGGTTGCATTATTGGCAGCCTACTGGCATGGTTAATAAGCCAGGTGGGTATTGATCTATCCTACGCGTCAGGTATGGGAGAATTAACTGCGTTGCTAGGCAGCCGGCTCTATCCGAGTATTGCAATTGTCGATGTGATTAGCCGGGGTATCACCGTTTCTATCATAGCCGCCCTGGCATCCCTCTATCCGGCTTGGCAGGCATCGGGTAAACAACCAGCCGAAGTCTTACACCACATCTAATAAGGCTAGGATAAAAATATGAAGACATTTAATACGCTTTGGGTTATTTCTTTTAGGGATTTACTCCGTAACAAGCGACGCTCATTCTTTTCCCTATTCGCTGTAGCGCTGGGACTGGCATTGCTCATTGCATTGTACGGCCTTGTGGCAGGTATGATCGACGACTCTGTTCAGAATAACATCCGATTAAGAACAGGGCACGTACAAATAAGATCAACTTCATATCAAGAAGAAAAGTTAAGCTTACAGTCAAAAGATTTAATCCAGAACACCAGTATCATAACAGATCGATTGGGAGCGATGAGCGAAGTCAAAGTAGCTGCACCGGTCTTATGGTTTGGCGGCATCCTTAACACGATTAACGATTCAGTTAACCTTCAATTTTTTGGAATTGATGTAAACTCTGCTCTTTATTCGCCTATTCGCGAAGGACTGGTTACAGGCGAATTTCTTACCCAGGAAGATCGGGATGGCATATTAATTGGTAAACGTCTTGCAGTTAGTCTGGGAACTGGCATAGGACAAAAAGTAAATTTAACCGTCATTAATTCGGATGGAAATCCTGTCGAAGGAATTTTCACTGTCAAGGGTCTGTTCTCGACTGGAATACCCAGCTATGATGAAAGTTCTGCCTTTTTATCCATATCCAAGGCACAGGCATTTACCCATAGTACTTCAGGATCTGCCAGTGCGATCGTTATCCTCTTAAATCACCAGGAGGAGGCTGAGAAAGTTAGTTCTGCGCTTCAAAGTCCTGGAATAGTTACCCTTACCTGGCGAGATATGAACAAATTATTGGTACAATTCGCAGAATCAGGGATGGGAGTTTATGTAATCCTGGATGCCATTGTGATGCTGATTGTAGGAGTCATTATAGCCAATACCCTCTTAATGGCTGTGTTCGAACGGATCCGAGAAATGGGAATTCTGACTGCACTGGGCATGAAAGGAAACCAAATTCTTTGGATGATCCTTTTTGAAGCAAGTATTTTAGGTTTAGCAGGCGTGATAAGTGGGATTATTCTTGGCTGTGGAGTCATTGCTTACCTATCTGAAGTGGGAATATACATTGGAGATGTGGGAAAATCTTCCGGAAGTATTGCATTAGGAACAACGATGTATGCCCACTTCGTCCCAAACACTATACTATTGCTTTCCTTATCGACATTCACAATTATATTGTTGGCATCCCTTTATCCGGCTGCATTTGCTGCTCGATTGGAGCCGGTAGAAGCATTACATGCATAGAAGGAGCATAACCCAATGGAAATTATCCAATTAGAAAATGTAACAAAAGTATATATGACCGGTAAAGTTGAAACGAAAGCTTTAGATGGTGTAAGTTTGAGCATAACAGATGGTGAATTCACTGCGCTCGTAGGACCGTCTGGTTCTGGAAAAACTACGCTTTTACAGTTGATGGGTTGCCTTGATAAACCTAAAAGCGGCAAAGTGATGATCCTTGGGAAAGATGTAACACGCTTTAACAGCAACAAGCGGGCTGATTTACGGCGCGAGATGATCGGTTTCATTTTCCAATTTTTCGCCCTCGTCCCCGTCCTTAATGCTTATGAAAATGTAGAACTCCCGCTATTACTAAACGGAGTCAGGTTAAAAGAAAGACATGAAAGAGTATTGGAGCTTCTGGATTCGGTTGGAATGTCTAAACGTACCCACCACCGCCCTGACCAGTTGAGTGGTGGTGAACAACAGAGAGTGGCAATTGCACGCGCGCTTGTTACGCGACCCAAAGTAGTTCTTGCGGATGAACCTACTGCTAACCT
>JBAXBF010000382.1:0-3208 GCA_037142095.1 Chloroflexota bacterium | reverse complement strand
ACACCCTACGTTATCCCGTTATTGGTCGCCACCGCCATCATGGTCTGGATAGGGCTTTATACCCTGCGTTTTAAAGATGTGCCCGTCGCCCGTATCTTTAGCCTGCTGATGGGATTGGGGGCTGTCTGGGCGTTTAACCAGGCGCTCGATATCTCAAGCGACTCCTATGCTGTGAAGTTGTTCTTGACCCAATTTCGAGTCGCAGAGAATGCGTTCATCGCTCCGGTTGAATTTATCCTGGTGTTGGTATATACCGGACGCAGCGCATGGCTCAACCGCACCCGCCTGGGACTGATATTCGCTATCCCAGTTGCCACCGCCATCTTATCGATGACCAGCAGCTTTCACAAGCTCTTTCGTTACGACTTTTATCTGGATATTTCCGGTCCGTTTCCGCTCCTGCTCAAAACGAATGCCGCCGGCTATTGGATTTATCTTACCTATGCCTATCTGACCGTCATGGTTGCGGTGGTGCTCTTATTACTCGCCCTGCGGGATCGAAGCTTATACACACGCAGGACGCTTTTCATCCTTCTGGGGATTATCATTCCTTACGTGGTCGAAGTTCTCTTCACGTTTGGCGTTACCCCCATCCGCGGCTATAGTCTTACGCCCACCGCTTTTGTCCTCTCCGGGATTTTGTATATCTGGGCATTGCTGCGTTACAACCTGTTCAGCGTCGCGCCGCTGGCGCGCAGCATTGTCGTGGAGAATATCACCGATTTGGTGATTGTGCTGGATCCCGACCGGCGCATTGTGGATTTCAACCCGGCTGCCCAGGTGACCATCGGTCTTTCGTCATCTTCCATCGGGAGTGGTGTGGACAGCTTAGCCCCGCTTTGGGCTGATTTGTTCCAGCGTTTCCAGCAAATATCAGATTACAAAGGTGAGGTCGCAGTCGGAGAAGGGACAGCCCAGCGTTATTATGACCTGAGCATTTCTGCCATCTGGGAGAATCGAGAACGGATGGCGGGACGCCTGTTCCTTTTACATGATCTGACGCGGCGCAAGCAGGCTGATGAAGCCTTGCGCGAGAGCGAAGTGCGCTTCCGCACCCTCTTCGAACAAGCCGCAGTGGGGGTGGCGCTGATTGAATCCAAGACCGGGCGCTATGTTCGCATCAACCAGAAATACTGCGACTTTCTCGGCTATACGATGGAAGAAATGCTGCGTCTCAGATTCCATGACGTTACCTATCCTGAAGGGACGCGTACCCGCACAGATTACAATACGCTGCTGATCGAGGGAAAGATCCGCGAGTTTACCATAGAGAAAAGCTATCAGAGAAAGGATGGTCAGATGGTTTGGGGGATTCTGTCTGCCTCGCCTTTATGGCTGCCGGATGAAGTTCCCCAGGTTTATTACCATATTGACGTGGTGCAAGACATCAGTGAGCGCAAGGCGGCTGAGAAAGAAATCCAGCGCCATGCGGCACACACCGAGGCTTTGGCGCAAACCGCCCTCACATTAAATGAACGAATGGATGAGCAAGTTATTTTGCAAAGCGTGTGTGAGGAGGCTGCCCGGACATTGAATGTACCCTATGCGGGCGTTCTGATTTTGGATGAGCAGCGGAACGAGCTGCGCCTGGCAGCCAATTATGGCTTTCCAGCTCAATTCGACCTTCAGCGTATCCAACCTTTGAAAATTGGCGATTATGAACGTTTTGCTTCCCACATTGGGGATGCCGGTATCATTTCAGATATCCAGACCATCCCCGATTTGGACTTTTCCGAGTTCTATAGCGAATTGGATATCCATACAATGATGATCACCTCGATGTTTCACAGCCAGAAACTGACCGGCGTCGTAGGCGTTCTCACCACCGGCATTGAGCGTTCGTTCACCCCGGATGAATTAAGCCTGTTGAAAGGCTTGGCGGCGCAGGCAGCCCAGGCGGTCGATAACGCCCGTCTGTTTAATAAGGTCTCGGTTGGGCAAAAGCACTTGAGAACCCTGTCGCAAGCATTGGTGGAACTGCGCGAGACCGAGCGCCGCTCGCTTGCCCTTGAATTGCATGATGAGCTGGGTCAATTATTAAGCAGCACTAAATTATCGTTGGATATGATCCCTTCTCTCCCCGCCGCGGAAGCCAGTGCACAACTCAGCCGGGCACAGGCTCTGGTGGGTGATATGGTGGGACGGGTGCGGCGTATGGCGCTGGAACTGCGCCCAAGTATGCTGGATGATATGGGGTTGTTGGCGGCTTTGAACTGGCTGTTTAACGACTATCGCAGTCGGACAGGGGAGACGGTGAACTTTGAACAGAGCGGCTTGGAGCAGCGTTTCTCACCCCAGGTGGAAATTACCGCCTTCCGCATTATCCAGGAAGCCCTGACCAATGTGATCCGCCATGCTGTAAATAAACAGGTTAATATCAAGGCTTGGCTGGATGAGCGGGCTGTCAACCTACAGATCGTTGATCATGGGGTGGGTTTTGATCCGCACCTTGTGCTGTCCGAACGCTTGTCCAGCGGCTTGAGTGGGATGTTCGAACGGGCTCGCTTGCTGGGCGGTGAATTGGTGATCGAATCCTCGGCGGGGATAGGTACGACCCTGACGGTGAACCTACCGCTGAATCATGAAGCAGAGGGATCATGAGCCTGACCATTCTATTAGCCGACGACCATGAGATCTTTTGCCAGGGGTTGCAGATGCTGCTCAGCAGCCAGCCTGATTTCACTGTGGTGGGGCAAGCCAAAGACGGCTTGGAAGCGGTGGCGCTGACAGAACGATTGCAGCCGGACGTCGTGATTATCGATATTCTCATGCCTGGTTTGAATGGGATGGACGCTGCCAGTCAGATCAAGCAGCGCTGCCCGGGTACGAAGGTGATCATCCTTTCCATGCACGATGATGAGAGTTATGTGCTCAGCGCATTGCAAAACGGCGCCAGCGGTTACGTATTGAAAGAGTCAAGTGCCGCTGATTTGGTGCAGGCAGTCCGTTTTGTCATGGCTGGGCAGCGTTTCCTCAGCCCGGTGTTGAACGAGCGCGCCATCAATGTATATATTAATCAAGCAGAATATACGCAGGATGCTTATACAACGCTCACCAACCGCGAGCGGGAGGTGTTGCATCTCTCGGCGGAAGGGTACAATAATCCGCAAATTGCAGGACGCCTTTCTATTGGCATCCGCACCGTGGAGACGCACCGCGCCAACATGCTGCACAAGCTCGGGCTTCATACCCAGGCAGACCTGTTAGC
>JBAXBF010000381.1:0-3217 GCA_037142095.1 Chloroflexota bacterium | reverse complement strand
CCAAACCGGTGCAGGCTCAGGTGTTAGCCCATGTATTGGTGCGCTGGCTGGCGGAGAAGGATGGGGAAAGCAATCCGGCATCATAAGGGCGAAGTTGGCAGAATGATTTCGTCGATGGTGAGTTAAACCATTATTTACTCATTTCAATTATAATGATAGTTGTTTAAGGGCTCTCTTACTTTATATCAACATCAATGTTGAGTCAGCAAAGAGGTTTTTCGTAAGTCTCAGGTGTATTTTGCATGAGACTTATTAAGTGTATAGATTGCAGCAGCGTGTAGTAAAGGAAGTTATTTATATGAATATAATATCTCGTAACAATGTCAAAATCACCGGAAAAGGAGAAAAGACCATGGTTTTGGCGCATGGATTCGCGTGTGACCAAAATATCTGGAAATCTTTGCTTCCTTATTTTGAGCAGGAATACCGGATCGTTCTGTTTGACTATGTGGGTTCTGGTCAATCCGATAGCCAGGCATACCAGCCGGAAAAGTATAAAGACTTGTATGGTTATGCCCAAGACCTGTTGGATGTTTTAGAAGCCGTGAAAACCGAGCAGACCATCTTTGTCGGTCACTCGGTAAGCGGCATGATCGGAATGCTCGCATCTCTTCAAAAGCCAGCGTACTTCGAGAAGATCATCATGATTGGCGCATCCCCGCGGTATATCAATGAAGAACCAGATTATCACGGCGGGTTTAATGAAAAAGATGTGAGAGACCTGTTCTTGTTGATGGAGATGAATTTTATCGGTTGGGCGAGTATGAGCGCACCCATGTTCATGAATAACCCTGAGCGACCGCAACTGGCTGAAAAGCTGGCGTCCGCCTACACCGCAGAGAATCCGGTGATCATGCGCCAATTTGCAGAAGCCACTTTTTTTTCAGACCATCGCCAAGATCTGGCATTGATGGCGATTCCATCGCTCTTACTCCAGTGTGCAGAAGATAGTGTGGTGCCACTTGAAATTGCCCACTACCTGCATAAGCATCTGAAGAACAGCAAGCTCGCGTTGATGAGTGCCAGAGGACATTATCCTCAACTCAGCCAACCGGATGAAACCGCAAGGCTCATCAAATCTTATCTTTCAGAATCGATGCCGAACTAATCCTGCGAAGCATTCGGTTTAACATTTATGGACAGCACGCTTGACCTGGCTCCCTGCGGCTACTTTCAACTCTCAAAGGAGGGTATGATTCGGGATGTTAACCAAACATTCCTTCAGATGGTGGCGTATGAAGACCATGAATTGAGAAACGCCCACATCGAAAAGGTGCTGTCCGCTACCAATAAGATCATTTTTCATAGTTTCTTCTTTCCCAATATTCAGCTCAACAAAGGTGTGGAAGAGATGTACATCATCCTCAAATCGAAAACGGGGTTGGAAATCCCGGTCATGATGAATGGCTGCCTGCAAGAGAAGGATGGAGTGGAAGTGATCGATTGCATTGCGATGAAAATGAGCAAGCGTCTGGATTATGAAAGGGAACTGAAAGAGATTGAGAGTAAGTTGAAGGCGGCATACAAAGCCAAGCAGGAAATCCTGGAGAACGAACAGAGATTAAGAGAATTATTTGAAACGACTTTACTTTCCATCAATGAAGGGCTGATTGTTACCGATGTGCAGGGTAATGTTACTTTGATGAACCGGATGGCAGAGGATTTCACCGGTTATACGTTAGAAGAAGCCCGCGGTCTGGCATTTGCCAGTATATTCAACAGTATCAGCACCCTTACGAAGGAAAAAACGCGGTATGCAGTCGGAAAGATTATTGATTTTGGGGAGTGCGGAGAACTGCTGGAGAACATCATCTTGCAATCCAAAACAGGGACGGATCGACATGTCATCGGCAGCGCAAACCAATTTTTGGAAAAGGATGGCACGCTTGCCGGGGTTGTGATCACCTTTAGAGATATCACCGAGCGTAAGAAAGCCGAAGAAGAGTTACAGCGCATTAATTTTCAGTTGGAACAGCATACAATCCTTGCTCATCAGATGGCAGCCGAAGCAGAAAAGGCGAACCTGGCAAAGAGTGCCTTTCTGGCAAATATGAGTCATGAAATCCGCACCCCGATGAACGGGGTGATCGGTATAACCGGCTTGCTGCTGGACACAAATCTGGACGAAGAACAGCGCAATTATGCCGAAATGATTCACGCCAGCGGCGAATCACTCTTGACCTTAATTAACGATATCCTCGATTTTTCGAAGATTGAAGCCGGTAAATTGGAAATCGAGACACTGGATTTCGACTTGCACCGGCTGTTGGAGGATTTGGGGGCGGTGATGGCTTTCCGCACCCGCGAGAAAGGGTTGGAACTGCTCTGTACGGCCGAGCCAGATGTACCGTCCAGGTTACAGGGCGATCCAGGCAGACTGCGCCAGATTCTGACCAACCTGTTGGGCAATGCCATTAAATTCACGCAGCAAGGGGAAGTAGGCATTCAAGTGACGAAGCTGAGAGAAACGCAGGATGAGGTTACGCTGCGTTTCGCGGTGCGCGACACGGGCATTGGCATTCCGCCCGATAAGCTTGGCTTGCTCTTCAACAAGTTTAGCCAGGTGGATGCCTCGACCACCCGTCATTACGGCGGGACGGGTTTGGGACTGGCGATCTCGAAGCAGTTGGTGGAATTGATGGGCGGTGAAATTGGAGTGGTGAGTGAGGCGGGCAAGGGATCAGAATTCTGGTTCACGGTGCGCTTGAAGCTGCTGCCCGAAAGGCGTGCCATTACGTCGCGCAAACCGGATGCTGAAATCAGCGCGCTGGCGTTTGATTCGAACAAGCGTATTTTGCTGGTGGAGGATAATATCGTCAACCAGAAGGTAGCCCTGGGCATCCTCAAGAAACTGGGACTGCGGGCGGATGCGGCTGGCAACGGGTTGGAAGCCCTCCAATCCCTTGAAAACCTGCCTTACGACCTGGTGCTGATGGATATGCAGATGCCGGAGATGGACGGGTTGGAAGCCACCCAGCAGATTCGGGATGCCCAATCGAAAGTTCTCGATCACGAAATTCCGATCATCGCCATGACGGCTAACGCCATGCGGGAAGACCGCGAGCGCTGTTTGCAAGCCGGGATGAATGATTTCATCACCAAACCGGTGCAGAGTCAGGCATTAGCCCAGGCTTTGGCGCGCTGGCTGCCAGAGTAAGACGGAAAACCAACACTTCCCAACAATCCTCGTAGTAAGGTGATTTATCACCTTCTTCTT
>JBAXBF010000380.1:0-3226 GCA_037142095.1 Chloroflexota bacterium | reverse complement strand
TGCGGATGAATTTGATAGCGACAGTGCGCTCGAGACGGGTATCGAAGGCTTTATAGACAGTAGCCATCCCGCCTTCACCTAAACGCTCAATGATGTGGTAACGCCCAATGTTTTGACCCGACAAGTCTGGCATAGACACCTTCCGTATATTTATCGAAATAGCATCATCTATTCTGCGATTTTTTGTTTGACAAGCTCGACAAAACTAGAAATCTCTTCAATGATCTGGGATCGTTCTAACGGTTTTCCAAGCATGTCAAAACCCTCATAATCAAATATATCTGGATCATTCATCCCATTTAGAGCTTTCACATCCTTGGAAGCCATTGTTAGCAGTAGGTTTGCTTCAACAAGGTTTTTCATATAGAATCTTGCCCTCTCTCAAGGCTCTTCCGACAATATGATTTAAAGAATTTTGCCAGCGTTCGATTTCAGCGTGGCTGTAAACAAGAATATCCTTCGAGATTGGAATATGAGCCAATGCCCGCCACAAGCGGGTCATTTCATTACGCCGTTCTCTTTGCGGGGAAAAAGGCAGCGACTCGATGACGAGCAAATCCAAATCCGAATCCATATCCGCTGTTCCTCTCGATCTCGATCCAAACAAAACCACCTTTTCTGGAGAGACCTCGCGAACGATGATTTCCACCATTTCATTCAGCAAATCGTTTGTTACATCTGGCATAATAAACCTGTCCATTTGATACCCATTCCTTGCTGCATGATTTAATTGTATCATAAAATAAAAGCGGATTCTTTTCATACTGCATTTTTCCCTTCTCCGGTGCGCTGCAGTGAAAAATGACCGGGAACGAGGACATATCATAGAATTCCATCCTACAATCCTCCATGGAATAGCCTAAACATCTCCGAAATACGGTCAACCCCAAATTCTTACTCCCTTCTCCCATACGCAGTATGGGAGAAGGGGCGGGGATGAGGGCATCTATTGAACAAACAACCACAATTTATTAGCGGACACAACGAAACCCGCAGCCGTTGTACTTAAGGTCGGGGTAGACCCTGACGCGGTTAGAAACACGGACGACCCTGGAAACATAGAGCCACGAGCCGCCCCGCAACACCCGAGACCGCCCATCCGAAGCTCCCCGGGGATTCTTTTGGGGTGAGTTCTCGTAATATTTCGCATCATACCAGTCATTCACCCACTCCCACACATTGCCTGCCATATCGGCGCAGCCGTAGGGGCTGTCTCCTTTTTGACTGTAGCGTCCCACCGCCGTTGTGTCTCCAATTTCTATGTTAAAGTTACACAACGAAGATTCTGGTTTCTGGTTCCCCCAGGGATAGATACGCTCATCCGTGCCTCTGGCTGCTTTTTCCCATTCTGCTTCACTGGGAAGTCGGATTGTTTTTCCACTAGTTTTACTCGCCCACCCACAAAATTCAACCGCATCTTCCCAAGAGACTCTAACGACGGGATGATGTTCTTTTTCTTTTGGAAACGCACCTCTTTCCCAATCGGAAGGCGCGCTCTGCCCTGTTTCATTTACGAAGGCAGCATATTGCCCATTCGTTACCGGGTACTTCCCAATCAGGTACTCATCCAGGTAGACTTTGTGCTGCGGCAGCTCGTCATCTTCAGCCTCCGAGTCATTTTTCTCGTCGCTGCCCATCAAGAACTCCCCGGCTGGCACGCAAATGAACGCCATCTCCACCCCCGGTGCAAGCTCGATGCTCAGGTCGTTACCTGTCTGTTGCGGGCGAATCTCGGTGGCGGGCGTCTCCTCTCGGGACGGCTGGGTAATCATTTGTGGGTGGTAAACGGGCGTATCCAGCACACCCAATGCCAGCGCCCAGGTTTCCACGATATCGCGGGCATGATCTTCGCTCAACATGCGGTTATCCAATAAGCGGTGAATTTGCTGGTCAATGAGCAATTCAACATCCATACTCTTGGAAAGATTTAAGAAATTGTTTGGGATACACTCTTCCAGCGCATCAAGTAACGCCATACGTTCGCGTTTGTATTCTCCCTTGCAGTAATCTTGCAAGATACCTGCGAAGTGTTTTGGATCTTCCAGCGCTTCCGCTCCGAAGTGATTCATAATCTCGCCTAATATTTGTGTGATTTGTGTGTTCATTTTCTCTCTATCATAGATATTTCCAATAAATCGATTCAGCCCGGGAAACACTCCCTAGAACTCCCGCTCCAGGAATCTGGAAACAAAGAAGGTTAGCGGACACAACGAAACCCGATGTTATCGTCCCAATTGATGGGAAGGTTCTTGAGGCGGTCAGATGCACGGATATACCTGGCTTCAGCGATCCATGAACCGCCGCGCACCAAGCGTTTTTTTCCTCTAGCAGCTCCCGAAGGATTGCGCTCTGGTGATTTCCGGTAATAATTCGCATCATACCAGCCATTCACCCACTCCCAGACATTACCCGCCATATCGGCGCAGCCATACGGACTGTCTCCTTTCGGGCTGTAGCTGCCTACCTGGGTTGTATCCTTGACGTTCATATTGAAATTGCAGGTCGTCTGATCTGGTTTCTGGTTCCCCCAGGTGTATATCCTCTCGTCCGTTCCTCTGGCAGCTTTCTCCCATTGCGCTTCGCTGGGAAGTCGGATCGTTTTTCCACTGGTTTTAGTCGCCCATTTACAAAAGGCTGTTGCATCCTCCCAACATACTTGGGTTACCGGGTGATTTGCCTTCTGGCGCACATCACTATCTGGTCCAAGTGGATGCTGCCAGTTTGCTCCCGGTGCGTTTTTCCACTTACTGTCTGAATATACCCAACCACTGCCTTCCCTCTCTGCCCATGTCCTATATCCACTGGCTTGCATAAAAGCGGCGAATTGAGCAACCGTCACCGGGAACTTCCCGATCAGGTATTCATCCAGATAGACTTTGTGCTGCGGAAGTTCGGAATCAAAAGCTTCCGGGTCGATGCCCTTATTGCTGCCCATCAGGAATTCCCCAGCCGGCACGCGCACAAACGCCATCTCCACCCCCGGCGCAAGCAGGATGTTCAGGTCGTTATCTGTTTGAAGCGGGCTTGGCGTTGGGGTGGGTGCTTCCAGTACACCCAATGCTAGCCCCCCTACCTTTCCTTCTTTGTTTCCACGACGAAGGTCTTGCAGCATACCATTAAAATGGTGAAGGATTTCTTGGATAATTTGTCCGTTCAATTATATTCTCTCTATTCGGATCATCATATCTTTGGCAAGTAACATCGTAATTATAGGTGATTTCAATTG
>JBAXBF010000379.1:0-3244 GCA_037142095.1 Chloroflexota bacterium | reverse complement strand
TTCTCCGGTATGAAAAGATGCCTGGGCACTTCAGCCATTGCTTCCAGCACGCGTTCATCATGAATATCGCGTGCTAAAAGATGTTCTCGAATCATTCGCTGGCGCAAGGTATCGTACATAGGCTAACCCATCTTTGGTACCTTTCAGTATAACTATTTGTGCAAAGGAAATCAATAGAAATAATTAAGGAAGCGCAGAAACATAAATAACAGTGTATGTTCCCGATTTTTTTCTGTCTCGTCTTAACTCATCAGACTGAATGTAAGGATAAAAATGATAATCCGGGTCACTTGACTTTGTGAATCTAATCTTCCTCGACTGCTTTTTTGGCAGCACTCAATACACTTACCCCTTTTTTTGCTTCCTCGGTGAGTTGGAAGAGCCTTCCTTTCAGAGAATCGCGCGAGGAATCCTTGATCTTTTCCCAAAACGGATCTTCTGACTGGGGAAATAATCCCTCCTCATAAGCAAGTTTCAAAAGGGGACCCCATGGGAAACCATGCCGCTGCAATCCAAGAATTGCTTGTTCGTTAAAAGCTGATGGGAAAGAAGTTGATTCAAACATATCCGGATTTTGTCCAAGGGCAATTTCAACCAGAGAAGCTTTCACCAATAAGCGTTGACCTTTAACTTTTTCAGCCAGGAAATTCCCATATCGGCGGTGGTTAATCATTTCTTTCTGGTGCTGAAGGATCTCCGCCACAGTGTTTTGGAATTCCATTTGGGCGCTTTTGATAAATGGACTGGATTGAGGTAAATCTTTTATAGAATGTTCAAGATGAGTGCGTAGTTCTTCAATTGAAAGGATGGCTTTGAATGGAGCATCGCTATCTGTCTGGATATACCAACCACAGAGATCGAGCCCTTTCGTGCTTTCAAGACGGATGATATGGCTCGGTATATTAACATCCTGGGAAGAGTTTTTAGCTAATAGTTCACCAAGAATGGCATTCCCATAAGACAGGAATTGAACTGTTTCGGGATGTTCATCAAAACATGAAGGGGAAAAAGTGACCGCAACCGTATTTCCAGAATTCGTTAATAGATAAGCATTCTTTAAAGTAGGATGAATTTTGAATAACTTTTCCGTAGCTCTGGATTTCGTCAAGACTTCCTCAAGTTGGGAAAGGGTTACCGGAGAGAGTTGAGAAGGTCGGTATTCCTCAGCTTCCACATACTTATCCAGGTTAAGGCTCTCGACTTCACGATTCTGCAGCCGCTGTCTCAGAGCATTTATCTCTGTTTCAATTTGAGCTTCCCGCTTTTCACTGGGAAGCATCGCCAAGCGGCGAGTTACTTCACCAACTTCTGCTAGGATGGGTTGCAACTCTCCGACGACAACTTCAAACCAGTTGATACGATCTGCAAGACGTTGATAGATAATGTCTTCGATCGTATCTTGATAGAAATAATTGCTAATCCAGACTTCTTTATACTTTTGACCAATGCGGTCGATACGACCAATCCTCTGTTCTACGCGCATGGGGTTCCATGGCATATCGTAATTGATCAGAACGCCGCAAGTTTGCAGGTTTAAGCCTTCGCTGGCTGACTCTGTACAGAGCATGATTCGGACACGGCTTTCCTTGAATTCATTCTTTACAGCTTCTTTGGTTGTCTGAACCCAGGCGATTCCATTCCAGATTTCACCACCCCTGCCGGAATAACAGGCTATTTCAGTGCCATACACTTCCACGAGTTGGTTGCGCAGGTAGTCCATTGTATCGGTATATTGCGTAAAAACCAAAACAGTCGAGCGCTGCATGAAAACCTGTTGCAATTCTATCTTCAGGCGCGCCAGTTTGGAGTCAGACACACTCAGGATACGCAGTTCAGAAATAAAATTTTGAAGATAACTTACTTCCATTTGGAATAGATCACTGGTTTCCGTCTCTAATTCATCCGTAATGTCAAGGGAAAGCTCTTCTTGTTCTAAATCGTCATCGTCATAAACCTTATCTGGAGTTAGGTCTCCCCTCAGAAACTTTAATCTGCGTTCCAAACTGCAGCGCACCGCATAAAAACTGCTTGTCAGACGGCGGCGATAAACTGTCATGATAAATCCTAAACCACGACGCTCATTTTCATACTTCTGATAGAAATGGCTGATATACTCCTCAATCCGTTCATAGAGCGGATATTCTTCCGCCCGCATTTTAACGCGTACGATTTTTGGGCGTCGGTAAGGGACGTTTTCTTGTAAAATCCCCTGCCGTTTATATTCTCGCAACAAAGTACGCGTATTTCGGAAGATATAACGGCGTAAAGGCGTATGACGGCGTGCCATTTCTCTTATGTAAGGTTGGCTTCTCTCTCCAAGCTGCTTGAGTGCTGACGTTCGACCGTTCCGCTGAAAGGGTAATTCGATCAAAGTTGACCATTTAACCAGCCCAATTTCGCTCTTAACTTGATTAATAAAATTTGGATCAAGCTCTCCACCGATTTGAAGTTCATCCCCCAGCATATCAAAGATAAATTCCCAATCGACCAGATCGAAAGGTTTTTGCAATTCCAAGAAGTAGCGTAGAAAATTATCTTCATCGGCTCCCCATCGAGCGCCTAGCCCAAGCAGTTTGAGCAAATCCCATACTTCCACAGGATGAACCTGCATGGGTGTTGCGGTCATCAGCAGAAGTCCAGTAATTTTATTCTGGAAGGACAATTCGCTGACTAGACTGAGTAAACGATTGGGACGATAAATCCGCTCTTTGAAATCCTTCCGTCTGGCATGATGCGCTTCATCCACAACCAGTAAATCCCAACCATGACAGGCTAGAATCTGATCGCGACGATCTGCCCTCTTCGCAAGTTGGCTTCCTGCAAGAAGAACAGGATAAGCCTCCCAAGGGTTACCCCCCGGAATAGGAAGCGGCTTTTCGTAAGTATCCCAGAAACGGCTGCCGTCATAAAGCGGAACTCGCAGCGCAAATTTTTCATATAATTCTTCCTGCCACTGGCGCAGGACTGACTTCGGCGTAAGAATCAAACAGCTTTTGACGAACCCAGATAGAACCAACTGGCGAATGACCAAACCGGCTTCGATGGTTTTTCCTAAACCCACTTCATCACACAGCATGGTACGTTCTGGAAAGCGGCGAATGACAGCATCTGCCACGCGGGTTTGATGGGGCCAGGGCGTTAAGGCTGCCGTGGCAGCACCCAGGCTATTTGCCTGAATGAGATGCGGAGCGTCTCTCAAGAATTGGAATAGTATTTTCTCACGTTGTTCCAGCAAAGAACTAGT
>JBAXBF010000378.1:0-3258 GCA_037142095.1 Chloroflexota bacterium | reverse complement strand
TGTCTTGGAAAACTACCTGAACCCAGTTTCACCCACAGTTTTTTTTAGACAGGCCTGTTTCCAATCAGCTTTCCGTTGAGATAGAAATCCCCTCCTTGACGAATGCCTTCAAACTCCAGGAACACCTTTTTTCCGACCGCACCCTCAGGCAGCTTGAAGTGCTTGCGATACCATGCCACACCCGTTGGAAGGTGGTAACTATCCACCTTGAATGCGCTATCCTCGTTCCAGGCATAGGGAAGCGTCACCGACTTCCAGCCAGCATCTGCAAATCCCTCGGCTTCAGATCCGCTGGGATCGCCCACATTGACGAGCCACCCGGAGTTAAAGTTAAGCTTCTCGCGTGCAGACTTGGATTCACTGGCGTGAGTTACCGTCGAAATGGCAAGCAGAGCCCACAGCAGAGCAAGCCTTTTCAGAATGCTCACAGACGCACGGAAGTTATAAAACCGGCCACTTTGTCGGTTCATAAGTTTTGTAACATTTTATTCATTCGCTTCTTTTATAAGGTTTAAAATACTTGCGTTTTCATTATTCTCTGTGGCATTCCACGCCTTTAGCTGCGGATTATCACAATCATATACCCAATAAGCAGCCAATCCAATTTTGTGCTTTTTAATAAGCTTAATAAACTCATCGACATTCTTGTACCTTTCCTCAACACTATCTTCTTCAGTGGAGCAACCGAACTCACCCAGCCAAATTGGCTTTTTGGATTGCATGGAAATATTCTCCAACAAACCTAACTGTCCATCTAGCGACAGTAATCTGATCCCATAGACACTGTTGGCTGGCACCTTTTTCTTAGGATAATAGACATGAACTGAAAGCGAATTCATGTTTCCTGGATTGATAGATTCCAGAAATTTACTCCATTCCTCGGTTGTATCCGGTTTCCATCCCAATTTCTGACTGAGATTATAGGAGCTGGCTCTTGCGATTGCATCACCGGTAAATATCGGCCTATGTGGATCAAGACCTCTTACCAAACGTGAAAACTCCTCGTACATCGAAATAAGGGCCACCGAAGACAACTTATCCTCATTCGTCCGCTTGAGCGCCGTCCCGAGAGCAGGAATGACCCACTGATCAGGCTTTATATCTTGCGGATGGTCAGCCTCTAAAACGTATTCATTTCCGAATTCCCAACCCCAAATCGCAGGTGAATGTTTATATCTCTCAACAAACCTTGTTGTATATTCTCTCATGAAATTTCTGGTCTGACTTTCAGAATCGCCCCATTTGGAAATGTGTTCACCGACAAGATCAGGGACTGCAAAATACTGCCAAAATAATGATGGGATCAGCCCGATATTTTCAATTTCCGCTTGCTTGACAATTTTATCCATTAACGCGAAATATTTATCTGGAGACTGTTGATAGAGCTTTACCTCTACAGGGTAAAACCCACAGGCTGCAAATCGAACAAATGGCACATGATACTTTTTCAATGCTGAAAACTTTTCGATTACAGGACCTATTCTCTCCTCTCTGATAACGCCCTTTTCAATGAGACGTCTGAAGAGATCAAAATAATTGACTCCAATACCACTATATTCCTTTCCGTTTCGTATAAACACACCATTCTCTACCCGTAGCGGCACACCACCATAAGGTTCCGACGAATAGATGGAATGTTGCATGCAAAAAATAACCAGAGAAGCCACAAGCAACCCTGCATAGCGGGAAAACATATTACGAATCATGAGATTTTTACTGTTGATATGAGGTTTTTTAATAATATTGAATTTAATTGAATAACGACTTGGTATCATTTGGATGTGTGCTTCATATAATCATTCGCTGTTTTTTCACTTACATGAGTTCTTTCAACGCCGTCTCCAGCTCTTCCTTCGTCAAGCCAACGATCCGCGACCAGCTTTCCTTGTTAATCGTTAACCGATGTTTTCCGGGCGGTAAATCCACACGTTCTCCCTTGGGTGCGGCGTAATACTGCGCCGACTTGCCTTCCGGCACGGTCAGCTCGAAATCCGTCTCCCACGGCTGCATCGGCCAGATGTAGGCCATCGTCTGGTTGTCCCGCGTGAAGACCTTGGCATGAACCGTTTTCAAAAGGATATCCTGGCTTTGCGGCACACGCTTCGGTGTGGAGATCGTCAGCCGGTATTCATTTTTTCCTGGTTTGGCATCCACTTCCAGGATGCCGTTCAGATTTCCAGTGTACGGTGCGCGGATTGGCACGAAGCGGTTGGTTCCGGTGACTGTCCACCAGCCTTCGCCCGCGTTCCACTCGCAGGGAATGTTCCACAATCCCAGTGGGAATTTTGTGAGGGCGATTGGCGACTCCAAAGTCACCGTGATTTCCAGCGCGCCGCCCTGTTCTTTCTCAGCGCGGGTTACCTTCATCTTGCGAATATCAGTGATCATTGGCGTGATCGCATACCGGTCGTCGGTATCGTATCTCAAGTTACGGCTCCCGGCATATCGCGGCAATTCGGTATTGCCCCAGTCCGGATAGTTCCAGGGGTTGGCGTAATCCCAATGGTAGGCGGGGAGGATGCCTTCGTTGCTTTTAAACCAGGCGGTATAGCGGGCGTTCTCAATTTCCATGGCATCCGGATAATCCACCAACATTCCGCCATGTCGCACCGAGCCATACGCTTTGGAACCACATTGCCAATTGGGTTCATAGCCTACCGTCTCCGGGATTTCGGAGTAGCGTTGATAATAGTCGATCTGGCCGCGTTGGCCACAAAACACGATATTGGCACCCTCTTGAACCCTGCGCAGCAGGTAATCAAAAAGCAACAAGTTGGCTCGCGTAGTTTCCACCGGTCGGGTTGGCGACTTGAAATCCTGGATACCAAAATCCAAAAACCAAGGTCCCTTGCGGCAAGCCTGGACTTGCAATTCCGCCTCCACGGCATCCAACATCCGGGAAAGGTAGATCTCATCCACTTCCAGACGTCCCGCACGGCCGCCCGCAAAGGGACCGGTCGCAGCATCATCCAGCAAGCAGGTGTCAAAGGCACCCAGTTGATGCTCCATAAACGTCAGCGCATGTTTATTGAGCTGATTAAGCATGAGAACGGAATTGTTACTCTTCGGTTCTGGTTTGCGGAAATCTTCATCTGATGCGAAATATGGCTGCAGCGGATGAGCGCTATGGTTGATCAACCAGACTCCGCCGTCTGCCCAATTCTGATAGGCACATAAAGCGGCGAACGCTTTAACTCCTGCCTTACGAGCGGCGCGAATGCTACTGGCGCCGATCTCGTAACCAAAAATGGAAGCGCA
>JBAXBF010000377.1:0-3261 GCA_037142095.1 Chloroflexota bacterium | reverse complement strand
CTACACCGACCTGCTGCGTAAAGAAAAAGTTGTCCCGCCTGATGTCAACACCTACGGTTATAACGAAATTCTGACGAACCTTCAGGAAGGCAAGGTTGCTATGGGTGTCGAGTGGATGGCTGCCACCCAGACCCTCACCGACTGCAAGCAATCCCCCAAGGTATGTAAAGACGATAAACCATTGCTCGGTTACGCTTTTATCCCTGGTTACAAGGCTCCCGATGGCAAGGTCGTTCACGGCACCGGTGGTTCAAGCTGGGGTTGGGTAATCCCGTCTGGATCGAAAAATGGCGCCGCCGCTTATAAGTTTATCGAGTGGCTGACCGGTCACGAAGGTGGCAAGATGTGGGCGCTAAACGGCGGCATCCCTTCCAATCAGGAAGCTTTGACTGATCCTGAAGTCGCTGCCAAGATTCCGCAGTTCAAGATGCTGGGTGAAGTCATGCCTATCCGTCATTTAGTCCCATCGACGACAGTTACCTCGGATATGGTTACCGCTATCAATGAGGCAGTCGTTGCTTCGGTTACCGGCACGAAGGAACCCAAAGCCGCAATGGATGAGTGTGCTGCTAAAATGACAGAAATGCTTCAGAAAGCAGGCTATATCAAGTAAAATATTATTATCATTAAGGGGGTGGTCTGCTAGATCACCCCCCTACTATTCTGGAGAAACGGATGAGTACAACAGAAGTCATGACATCCCCCAATCGCTGGCGGCATTGGATGCGACAATTAGAGCCAGTATTTTATATTGCTCCTGCTTTTCTAGCGTTATTCATTATTCTGGTTTACCCATTGGGTTATTCGTTCTGGCTCAGTTTTCATGAATGGATGCTGCGAAGTTTCATCAAAGGTGTGCCGTGGGTAGGATTGAGCAATTATTTTTCCCTGTTTTCCAATCCAGATTTTATAACTTCCCTTCGCATCACTTTCACTTTTGTCATCAGCGCGATTACGATCGAATTCACCCTGGGGATGGGCTTAGCATTACTCTTGAATCATGATCTGAGGGGCAAGGGGATGATACGCTCAATGATCTTGCTGCCCATGATGTGCACCAATGTGGTGATTGGTCTCACCTGGCGCCTGTTATTCAATTACCAATTTGGTGTCATTAACTATTTTATCAGCCAGATTGGATTACAACCGGTAGAATGGCTGAGTAACACCCAAATGGCGATGATCTCGGTAATTATCGTCGATGTGTGGAATACGACATCCTTTGTGGCACTCATGTTACTGGCGGGGCTACAATCGATGCCCGAAGAACCTTTTGAAGCAGCCAGGATTGATGGTGCTTCAGCCTGGCAGACATTTATTTATTTAACCCTGCCCTTGTTACGCCCGATTATTTTAGTTGCCCTGCTGTGGCGATTGATCGACACCTTCCGAATTTTCGATGTAGTCTATTTGTTGACTGCGGGAGGTCCCGCTCGGGCTACTGAAACAGTAAGCATCTATATTTATAACTACGGCTTTAAATCGTTTAACCTGGGATATGCCTCTGCCGCATCATACGCCATGATTTTAATCATGCTGGTCATAGCCGGATTCCTGGCGCGCATGATTGGTCGCTCTGCGGATTAAGGATGGAAGTTATGAATTTTTATCGATCATCAAAAATTATTACCCGAATATTAATTTATACCGCTGTCATTATTGCTGTCATTCTTTCGCTTGCCCCAATCGTTTATTTGTTGATTACTTCGTTCAAACCAGCCGAACTGACATTTTCCATACCACCCGTTTGGATTTTTACACCCACCTTAAAAAATTACACAGAGGTGATCACAGGAGGAGAATTCACCAAGTATTTTATTAATAGTCTCATGACCGCCCTAATTACCACGTTGATCGCTTTATTATTCGGTTCTTTTGCGGCTTACGGCTTTGCCCGTTTCCGCTTTCGGGGTGCATTCTGGCTGCGTATGAGCGTCCTAATACCGCAGATGCTGCCGCCCATCACTATCATCGTCCCCTTGTATGTATTGTTTAACAGTATAAAACTTACCGACACCATTTTTGCTCTGGTTATTTCTTACTTAACTTTCACGATCCCGTTATCCATCTGGATGATGATCGGATTTTTCGAAGACGTTCCTGTCGAGCTGGAAGAATCAGCAATGATCGATGGATGTACTCGCTTCGGTGCGCTGCTGCGAATCAGTTTTCCTCTGGCTGCTCCAGGCTTAGCTGCAACAGCCATTCTGAGCTTCTTATATTGCTGGAATGAATTTCTCTACGCTGTCATTTTAACCGGACGAGACGCCCGAACGCTGCCAGTTACAATCACCAGTTTTATGACCAACAAAGCCATTCTTTGGGGAAGGATCGCAGCCTCCGGCTCTTTAATTCTCATACCCGTATTGATTTTCGCTTTACTGGCTCAACGTTACCTCATCCGAGGTTTGTCGAAAGGTGCGGTAAAAGGATGAAAAACACGTGGGCTTACACATTTCCAGCCGAAATTATCGTCTGTGACGACGAGGGTATAATCCTGGAAATGAACGAGACTGCTATCCGCCAGTATCGAAAAGAAGGTGGAGCAGCCATGATTGGCAGCAATGTTTTCGATCATCATCCAGAACCCGCCAGAAAACAAGCTCAAGAAATGGCTACCAATCAGAAATATACGCAATATACAACAGAAAAAAACGGATTAAAGAGACTGGTGTGCATTGCCCCATGGTACCAGAATAAACAATATGCTGGTTTTACCCTGCTAACATTAGACTTATCTGATAACATGGCCAATATTGTAAAAGATTAATCAATTCGATTTATGGAATATGCTTAAGCTAACGCATATTCCACAGCCGCCATAGCATGGATCTGGGTTGTATCAAACAAAGGGACTGGGCTGTCAGCTTCTTTCACCAATAAGCCTATCTCTGTGCAGCCCAAGATAACTCCTTGTGCGCCTTCTTTTGCCAAACTCTGGATGATGCGTTGATAATCAGATTTCGAATCCAGGTTAATTTTTCCAAGAACCAATTCCTCATAAATCACACGGTGGACAATTGTCCGATCTTCTACATCGGGAATAATCACTTGTAAGCCATATTTCTTCTCCAGACGTCCTTTGTAGAAATCTTCCTCCATAGTAAATCTTGTTCCCAACAGACCTATTTTATGAAGCCCTTGGGACATAACTATCTCGGCAGTCGCATCGGCAATATGCAGAATCGGTATATTAATTTTCTGTTGCACGACGTCTGCCATTTTGTGCATCGTGTTTGTACAAATGACTAAAAAATCCGC
>JBAXBF010000376.1:0-3264 GCA_037142095.1 Chloroflexota bacterium | reverse complement strand
TTGTTCATCTATCTGAAATTTATTTTATTGTTATGAGGATAGATTGGTTCTATTATACCAATCGGTATAATAATTGTCAATAGGAAATTCCAGGTTATTCCAGATGAATATGGGGAATCAATTTTCCAGACTGAAAAGATAGTTATTTGTCTTATCTGTATGGGGAAGAAAGGTTGGATGCATTCGCCCTGAATTTACGTTATCTTGTCAATTATGGTTTAAAGTGTTATATTTTGCATTAAGTCTGTTATTATTTGGGTGGATTTGTTTCTTGTAGATTGAATATCCAATATACAAGATGAGTTCTTATTGCGTTTCCTAAATCCAGGTAATCAAAAAAATGATTGACGCCAGCGACAAGAGGATTTAATTATGGAAGCAGATAGTTTTCGAATTGCCAAAGTGTTTTCCAATGGGGGTGATATTCAATTTCGTTTACCGTACTTCCAACGAGAATATGCCTGGAAATTAGAGAATTGGCAAACGCTTTGGGAAGATATTCTGGACTTATATGCAATTTACAGTGATGAAAGACCCCCTGAGCATTTTATGGGTTCACTGGTTGTCATCAATGAAGGAACAGAGCGTGGCACTATTCCTGTGTTCAAGCTGGTGGACGGTCAACAACGGTTGACCACTATCTCGCTGGTGTTATGTGCATTGGCTAATCTAATCAAAGATACCCAACCCAATCTGTACCATAAAATTCGCAAATATGTGACCAATCCTGACGAACATGGCGATCTTCATTTCAAGTTGTTGCCAACCTCCAAATATGGGGATCGTAATGCATATCTCGCTCTTCTGATGGGAGATCAGGATGAAACAATCAACAGTAGTCAAATTCCTCTATCTTATCAGTTTTATTATTCAGAACTCGCACAGCGGTTACAAAGTGGAGAGTTAAATGCAGACCGGTTATTTCTGGTAATTATCAATACACTCCAAGTTGTTTTCATTAACCTTAACAACAATGAGAGACCTTATCAGATATTTGAAAGCCTGAATGCCAAGGGCAAACCGTTGACTCAGGCTGATCTGGTACGAAATTATATTGCCATGAAGTTACCCGAAGCCCGTCAGCCATTCGTCTTTGAAAATCACTGGTCGAAAATTGAAAACCTGCTTCAGGAAAAACGTCCAGTTGGGCGTTCGAGATTAGGTGAATTGACCGCTTTCCTTCGCCATTACCTGGCATATCGGAATGGGGTATTGGGAAATGAAGAACATGTATATGCTCGCTTCCGCGATAGGATAGAAACACAATTCAATACTCTTGCCTTGTTTGAAGAAGAAGTAATCACGCTCAAACGATTTGCTGGCTATTATGATCGGCTGTTGCGTCCAGAGAATGAACCAGATCCAGATATCCAGCGCTTACTGAAGCGGCTCAACATATTGGAATTTTCTACCGGATATCCGTTTTTGCTTGCCATGTACGAAGCTTATATACAAGAACGGCTTAGTCAGGAAAGTTTTCTCGAAGGTTTGCAAATATTAGAAAATTATATGGTACGCCGTTATTTGACTGGTGAACCTACTAATTACCTGAATAAAGTCTTCCCAACTATTTGGAAGGATATCGACTTAACAGATTTTACTGCTTCTCTCAAAAAAGTCTTGATTCAGCGAAATTATCCGGGAGATTATCGTATCAGGCAGGCAGTTCAAACCAAACGTTTGTATGATAATAGTGCACCTACTCGTTCCAAGACCGTTTTAGTGCTTGAATCAATCAACCGTCATCTATCCAAACGTCAGAATAGAGGAGCGTATACTGTTCTTGATGGTTCTCCCACTATTGAACACATTATGCCACAAACGTTGGATGATCAATGGAGAGAAGAATTAGGAGAGAATTTCGAGCAAATCTATGACCAGTAT
The DNA here is from genome assembly GCA_037142095.1 of Chloroflexota bacterium. GTDB lineage: Bacteria > Chloroflexota > Anaerolineae > Anaerolineales > DRKV01 > JBAXBF01. The sequence continues at coordinate 1,380 of JBAXBF010000376.1, read as the reverse complement.
CTGAATACTTTGGGGAATCTTACTTTGGTAACGCAAGGATGGAATTCTGATTTATCTAATGCACCCTTCTCTGAAAAGAAACCAAAACTTGCAGAGCATGGGTTGTTATTAAACAAAGAGTATTTCAAAAGGGATATAATCATTTGGAATGATCAATCTATCAAAAATCGAGCTGAATATCTTGTAGAATTCATTCTCGAATTATGGCCAGCTTTAGGAGAATTACCCGCCCCTAAAGCAGTGGGTGGCGCGAAACCGATTAATCTTACTTTTTTGGAACAATGCATCGAGGTAACAAGCTGGAGAGATGTAGCCGAACAAACCACGGAAACAATTATCCAATTAACGGATCATTTTGAAGACTTCGTAGAAGCAATGCCATTTTACTTGTCTCATTCTCCATTTTCGAGAGCTAGCCGCCAACTTTCGAATGGTATCTATATGAATGTTAATCTCTCGGCTGTTTCAATAAAGGCATACTGTCAAATGTTGATCGCAAGAGCAGGTCTTTCTGTGAAAGATTGGCATGTTGAGGAAGTTTGATCGGGTTATAATGAGTGCTGATATTTTGGCTGTGAAGGCACGATCAAAACATGATCCTGGATCAATTTGGCAGAACCATTCGTTATTTACGCCTCAGTATTACAGACCACTGTAATTTTCGCTGTCTGTACTGTATACCGGAAGATATCATTTTTCGGAAATCTTCCGAATTGATGCAGGTTGATGAAATCCTTTTTTTTGTGCGCCTGTTTGCCTCCTTAGGCTTCGATAAATTTCGCCTGACCGGCGGGGAACCAACCTTACATCCTCGACTGGTTGAATTGGTGAATGGAATATCTCACACGCCCGGTGTGGAGCATCTGGCGATGACCACCAACGGGGTTTTACTGGAAGCCCTGGCAAAACCATTGGCGCAGGCGGGATTACAACGGGTTAATATCAGTCTGGATACGATCGATCCGGTAAAGTTTCGTTACCTGACCCGCCGGGGGGATATCGAAACAGTCTGGCGCGGGATTTATGCGGCAGAAGAAGCCGGTCTGGTACCGATCAAAATCAATATGGTTGTCATGGATCGATATAATCTTGATGAAGTAGTGCGCCTGGCAGCCCTGACGCGCGAGCATCCCTGGCAGGTGCGTTACATTGAAATGATGCCCTTCGATAACACAAAAAATATTCAAGCTGAGTCGATTGTTACCGCCGCGGAAATTCAAGCAAAGGTAGAATCCGAGATTGGAGCGTTGGAGGTGGCAAACGCCGGTGAGTTGGATGGCGAAGCGCTGCTGTATAAGATACCGGGAGCACGCGGAACATTGGGGTTTATCGCGTCCGTCAGCCATCCCTTCTGTGAGGATTGCGACCGGGCACGCTTAA
>JBAXBF010000375.1:0-3291 GCA_037142095.1 Chloroflexota bacterium | reverse complement strand
ATCGGCTAATCTGTGCACCTGATTTCTGTTTCTAAAGTAAGGAGGTTATTATTGGGCACCGCCTAAGAGCAATCGTCTCAAGGTTTACCCCGGTTACATCGTCGACCCCTTTACCGTATAGCGTTGGTTGGGTGATGAATACAGGATCGATGCCGTTATCCCGGCTGATCTTGATTAATTGTCCTATTCGTTCTTTATATCCCAAAAAAGCAGAATCATCCGGGAAATTCGTTTGGATTTGTTCATCCGTAACCGGGATGTGTGTATAATTTAATAGATTCTCTTGAATTTCATCAATATCCCCGCCGACAGTCAGAGAAGGTTTGGCATGTCCCGGTAATACATCGGTCGCCTTAAAGTTGCGATAAAGATTGACCGCCAGATTAATGAATTCGCTGTAATTCGCCAGAGAGACATAAAAACACTTGAAGGAGGAAAAGCACAAGGCTTGAGCATTGTTTGCGTAAGACTCACCTGTATTTCTGAATCTGCCGCCTGACATAATTTGCGAATCAAAAGTCTGGCTGGGTTGGACGATTCCCAAATCATTCAATCCAACCAGAAAAAGAACAACCTTCGGCTTTAAGTTAACGATGTAATCCCGCATCAAGATCAAGTGACCGAAGCTGGTATGACCGACAAACCCGGCATTGTTGACCCAGACTTTGTCCATTTTTTGTTTGAGCAGATCCCCCAGAACTTCAGACCAGGTGTGTCCATCCGATAGGAAATAACATTCCGTCGTGCTGCCACCCACCGCCAGGATTGTCAGATACTGGTCGAAAACAAGCGGTAGAAATTTATTATGGATCTCTCCCCCTGGAGGTTCTTCTCCGCGGAATCCTAGTGAATTTGTGGTGTGAATAATCGTTCGGTCGATTTTACTGACTTTATTATTTTGGATGACACTTTGCTTGTTAATCGGTAGAACGATGCTATTGCCTCTGACCCGAAACTGAAAAGGATTGTAGATTCTTAGAATAACCTCGATCAGCAAGCATGCGATCAGCAGCCCAAACAGGATAAAGAATATTTTTTTTAGAATGTCTTTGAGTAGTATCTTCATAATAAAATAATAGGGAACCTAGTACTCCCTATTATAATCCATGTTATTCTTTTCTTATGCGGGATGTAAATTAATTCCTTATCTCACCTTCCACACGTGTACCACAGGTTTAGATCCCTCTGCGTAGAGTTCGAGACTATATAAAATGTCATTGGCGCGGTCATAAGCCATATCTCCGATTCTAAAGCGGCGTTGAACCCCTGTCCCCAGCATCTCAGGCTCCACTCCATCCGGATTCAGAAAGAGATGCTCATCCAGATCAAACGTGGTATAAGGTTGCGGCTCCCAGGCTGCCATCTGACCGGACGCGACTCGTGCCAGATCGTTCGGATCGTAAAGGATGAATTGAGCGTCAAAACGGCTTGCCCACCAGCCGCGCACATCGTTATGTCCCACACATTCAACCAGGTCGGATCCGCTGCAGGGAGTCCCATCTGCCAGACGACAGACGGCGAATTGTCCCACGAAATCGGCTGCTACGCAGGGATAACTTGCGCCGCGCGGGTTGATGAATCCATACCAGTATTTGCTGCCAGTGCCCTTCGTGCCGCCAAAGAGTACCGCAGTTTTACCAGTGCTGGTGGTAATCCATGCCCCACCTTCCCATTCATCGGGGTGTTGGTACCCGCTGAGGTTTTGCTGGATATTAGGTGTGTCACTGGAGCTGCCATATTTCAGCAGAACGGTCTCTTGCAAGTGTGTTCCGTTAAGAAGTGGGCTGCCGCTGCCTTCCACCCACGAGCGATAAGCATAAAGCGAAGGTCCCATACCGGACCATCCCCCATCCCGGAAACGTCCGGTGCCGAGATATTTCCCACCGGCGTTTGCATCCGCCCAGGCAGTGGGAATCTCGAATAAATAGCCGTTGACGCTGTAAGAAGATTGATTTCCGATATACCAATAGCCGCGCATATTGGGTACTGATAGATTCAAATCGAACCAGGCGTGTGAAGGAACAGCAGTCTCCGGCTGTAAATGTGCGCCCCAGGCTAGATGGAGTTTTGCTCCTGTCGCTGGTGTATTCAGGTACGCCATTCCAACGCGTGGGATTTCATCCAGTCCGCTGAAATGTCCTTGCATCACGTTACGGAATCCTTGAATAAACGTTGCCTGGGGAAGAGCGTACACATTCGAAGAGATAAGCGGGGCTGGAATTTTTATCTCCGCCACCTGCCCACCGTTGGGAAGCTCTCCATAAGCCAGGCGGTCATGCCCCATGACAAACAGTGATCCGGTGAAACCATCGCCGCTGCCAGAAACATCCCCCTGGGGATTAAAGGTCATGGCGTTGCCACCGTAGGCAAAGGTGCGCGGTCGCTCACCATCATCCGGCAGCCTGAACGCCCCCAGATATTCAAAATCGGTGGTCTGCACCAATGTTTCTGGATTTGTCTGTGAAATAACGAAGGTCTTTGTGTTGCTCCATAGCCCATAACCGAAGGCATTATAAGCGCGCATTTTCCAGGTATGCATGCCGGAAGTAAGAACATTCGCTGGTTGTACATAACATCTACCTGTTCCGCTTGAACAGTGCGTTTCAGTAGTGGTATAAGTGGGGGACAGTCTGCCGCCATCAACGGATAATCCATATCGGGTTACTCCTGGGATGGCATTCCAGTAATAATAAGGTTTAGAGGTAAAAACGGTCGTGGTCGGATAAGTTAAAACCGGAGGTGGTGGCGTGGTGCAGCTAAAATAAGCTATTCTGCTCCATGGACTGGAACCACTGGCATTAATTGCACGCACCATCCAACGGTGTTTGCCGGCTCGCAGGTTAACGGCTGGTGTAACCGAACATCTACCTGTAGCGGTCGGACACTTGACCTGGGTTGGAGTGTAGCGGGAGGACACCACACCGCTGTCGACATACAACCAATAAGTGGTTGCGCCACGGACTGCATTCCAGATGAAGGTGGGTCTGGGGGTATAGATTGCACTGATTGGAGAAACTGGTACAGGTGCGAGCGGTATCGCCATCCTGAAAGAAGCAAGGTTTCTGGCTTGAACCGTTTGTTGGTTTAAGCCAGAAGAAAGACAGATAATTAAGATGGCAATCCCTAAAAGCCATCTTTTAATTGTAAGATACATCTTTTCCTTAATAACAGCGTAGTACAAAATTATTAAAAAGGGAATACCCTATTTGGGCTATTTTTGAGAATGAGTTGTGTCTAGCGTGCGCTGCTTTCGCGCAGGATCAATTGAGGTTGGAGGATGACCGTATCCGG
>JBAXBF010000374.1:0-3292 GCA_037142095.1 Chloroflexota bacterium | reverse complement strand
GGCTTCATCTGAACCTACTTCCACACCAAAACCCAGATGGTACCATCCAGCACGCTTCATCCAAACCAACATTTCTTCATCCAGCAAATCAAGCCGCACACCATTGGGCATGCAAAACTGGGTCTTAATCCCTCGGTTTACGATTTCCTGACAAAGGTTAATTACATGCTCGCGATGGAGGGTAAAATTATCGTCCATGATATGGATTTCATCTGCTCCCAACAAAAGGAGCGTTTCAATCTCCTGGATGATATTTTTAACGGATCGCCGGCGCACCTTTTTACCCATGTTTAAGGAAGCCGCACAGAAAGTGCACAGAAAAGGACAACCGCGTGTCGTAATCATTTGCGCTACATGGTTGCCGCGCCGGAATACACCCATAGGACTGCCAAATGCGAAGTAATCCTGCAGATTAATCAAACTGAAATCCAGCGGATCAAATTCGTCTAAGTCCCCCATATAGGTATTGGGAACGGAAACAAAACCATCTGCCGAACGGTAAATTAAACCCGCAATAGACTCAGGATCAATTACTTTTCCCGCTTGGGAAAATTGGCGACAAAAGGAAACCAGGCTTTTTTCCCCTTCGCCGTAAATAGCGTAATCTGCTAAAGGTATCTGATCCAAACTACATTCCCCAACCGCATTGACATGATATCCTCCTATGATAAGGCAAAGCTGCGGTAAGGCTTCTTTAAGCAAAGCGGCGGTTTGATTAACCGCAGGGAGAACATGCGAAAAAACTGTAATACCCACAATATCTGGTTTTTCAGAAACAACATCTTCGATAAAACTATTTATAGAATCTTTGGATCCCGATTCCTGGAATATATCGGGGTCCATCACTTTGACCGTAATTTCCGGCATCTGTTTCTTCAAGTAGGACGCTAGATATAATAGCCCACTCGGCAAGGTCGCTATGGTGCGTTGAGAAGCAGGGAGATACGGTTTGATAAGAATGATTTTCATAAGACTGCCTTTGCCGAAGCGGCAACTTTACGCTTGGCTTGCCGCACCAACCGCTGAAATACCAATGCACGATAAGGAATCATCTCCATCTTGGTTTCAAATCTTCTTACCAAGAAACGGAATGGCTGACTCAAGAATTTTATTGGATGATACCACAACTTCCATAACAGGAATGCAGCGTATAATTTTAATCGAAAACGGCTTAATATGGCATAATCTGAACGCCAGGAAGGAGAAAAGGTTAAATCTGAGAGCGATTTATACCCCTGAATTTGCGGTGAGTTGGAAAGCGGCACTGAATCTGTCGATTCGTAAATTGCTGCGCCAGGCACCGGCGTAATGATGAAAAGTGCAATTTCATCTATTCCCTGCCTGGTTAAGTCACGCACAAGACTCCAAGTTAACGCCCGATCTTCATCTGTCTCATCAGGAAAGCCAAGGATGAAACATGCCTGCGAGAAAATTCCGCGCAAGTTCATCTGCTTCACCAGACGCACCGCATGTGCCAAATCAAAAGGTTTTTGCATCGCTTTGAGCAACCGCGGCGATCCTGTCTCGGGAGAAATAGAAATATAACGGCAACCAGCCTGAGCCATCAGATCAATCGTTTCTTCATTTCGAATGGTCTCGATTTTCGTACCAGAACCCAATTTCCAGATTACGGACAAACCGCGTGCGATGATTTCCTGGCATATTTCACGAATGCGCTGATCAGATACAGTTGGATCTACATCTTCAATATGGAACTCATTTAATTGATAATGCTGGATGGCGTCTTCGATCTCATCGACTACATTTTTAGCTGATCGTGCCCGCCATTTCTGCTTGTTTGTAGCTGGGATTACACAAAATTTGCATGGATACGGGCAGCCGCGGGAAGTCAACAACGGCATATAACGACCATCCGGTGAAGAAACCGGACTGTGTCCAAATCGTAACTTCCAGTAATTCTCTAAAGGAAACAAATCCCAGGCTGGAAATGAAAGTGTGTCTAAATCCTCGATTACCTCAAGGGGAGGATGATATCCGTCCGGTGTACCCAAGCCATCCATCGCGAACATCCCAGTTTGTAAAGCACATTCCCCTTGATTCTCCTTCAGCCAACACGCCAGTCGGACCACTCGGCGCTCACTTTCACCGGTGATAACTGCACTTGCACCTTCATTGAAAAACTCCTGCATCACGAATTGTAAGGAGTACGCGGTTACCGCTTGTGTGTTTTCTAACACAATCACTGGTATATGAGGATGCTCATTGGCAAGATACTGCACGATGCCAATGGTTGAAATATGATTGGTAAGATTAATGGCATATATAAATATTGCCAGTGAATCTACAGGAATCCGCGAGCTAATTTGTTCTTCATCCAGACCAAAAAGTGCAAATTTTCCCGTTAATCTGGATTGATATGGTTTTTCACCATAAGCATCGATTACCTGTACAGAGAACCCGGCACTTCGTAACGATGCCGCTGCATAGGCTAAACCGACCGGCATATACACAATGCCCGTCGTGAAGGGATCATCTCTTTGTATGACCAGATTAGGATTAATCAATACGATTGGAGCAGAGTCGGTCATAATTTATGGTGCGGGAAATGGGCAACTCATATTAGACGGTAGAGATGAACGTAAGATAATCCCAGGGGATAAATTTTCATTAGACGGATACGTTATCACCGCTAATGCGTCAACGTATGCACTTCCTGGACATCCTATCACTAACACATCCCTTCCATTCGGCAAAGATTGGGGCGGTTTGTCTAGCGCAAGTAAGACTTTTTCCTCATCGGGACCCATCAAATAAAACCCCAAACGGTTAAAATTCTTTACCCGAAATATTTGCCAGCCTGAAGATGGTTCTCCCTGTCCAGAACGATAATAGCGCGGATATAAAGCCAATCCTCTATATAGCAGTATGCCATGCTGGCGTAAGTATTCGGGAGATAATAGATCGTTGCCCGCTCGTTCTTTGAGCATTTGTTTTTCCGAAGCGAACGAAGCAAATAATGCTTCCTCAGATAGATGGGGGAAACGAACTGGCGTAAACCAAATCATCATCTGTGGCATCCACCCCAGCAGAAAAACGAACAGCAAGACTGCGATGGCCCATTTATCCAGCCAAACAGGGGACTGTTGTCGAAGCGACAACTGTCGAAGCGACAACTGTGATTCAGTTATTACGACGGGCACATCGCTCGAAATATCCACCTTGCGCACAAACACGGTACCCAACCAGAGAGTACATTCTGTAATTCCAATTGCATAGTATAGAATGACCACCCAGTCAACAGGCAGGGTAAAACGCCATCCAGACTGCCTTC
>JBAXBF010000373.1:0-3294 GCA_037142095.1 Chloroflexota bacterium | reverse complement strand
ACAATTAATACATAGAATAAACATTCCCCCAAAAATATCTATTCAACCTGGCTTCGGAGGTTATTATGACGGTGTTATTAGATGGCAGTGAGTTGACCATCGAAAAATTAGTGCGCATCGCTCGCTTCGATGAGAAAGTAGAACTTTCTTCTGATGCATTGGAACGGATTAAGGTCTGCCGGGTGATGCTGGAGGATAAAATTAAAGCTCATGAGATCATGTATGGGATTAACACGGGTATCGGTGAGTTTTCCGAGGTTATGCTTAATGATGATCAGGTACAGCAATTTCAGCGTTATTTGATTTATAACCATGCTGCCGGTATTGGCGATCCCGCCCCGATCGAATATGTGCGCGCTGCTATGGCAGGCCGGATCAATGTCCATGCCCACGGTAATTCCGGCTGCCGCCCGGAGATTACGCTGACCCTGATAGACATGCTTAATAAAGGTGTTACGCCGGTAGTGTGCCAGAAAGGGTCTGTGGGTGCATCCGGTGATCTTGCTCCGATGGCGCAGATGGCACTTCTTCTTATGGGTGAAGGGGAAGCATATTATAAAGGGGAGCGTTTACCTGGTAAATCCGCAATGGCGCAGGCAGGCATTCCTGTTCCAGGATTAGAAGCGCGGGATGGTCTGGCTACGATCAATGGCTCCAATCTGCTGACGGCGATGAGTGCGATCCATCTCTATGACATGAATCGCTGGCTCAAACAGGCGGAAATTGCCTGTGCAATGAGCCTGGAAGCCTTATATGCTAACTTGAAACCTTATGATACGCGTATCCATGAGATACGCGGCTTTTCTGGAGCAATCCGTAGCGCGAAAGCGATCATGAAGTGTATCGATGGGAGCGATCTCCAGACCGGCAAGCTTAAAAGTAAAGTGCAGGATGCTTATTCGATGCGCTCCTCGCCGCAGGTGATTGGATCGGCGCATGATGCCATCGCTTACGCTAAAATCCAGGTCGAAATCGAACTCAATGGCGTGGGGGATAATCCGATATTTTTGCCAGAAGATAAACTTACGCTGACGGGTGCAAATTTTCAGGGTACGCCTATCGCTTTACCGATGGATATGGTGGGTATGGCGATCACCATTGTGAGTGTCTTATCCGAAAGGCGGCTTAATCGAATGACGAATCCTGCGCTCAGTGTTGGGTTACCCGCCTTCCTTACCAAAGGGGCTGGTATGTTCTCTGGCTTGATGCTCAGCCAGTATACAGCCGATATGCTCATAGTAGAGCAGCGCATCTTATCTACGCCTGCCTGCATTGGATCAATTCCTGCCGCCGCAGATCAGGAGGATTTTGTCTCGATGGGAATGAACACGGCAATTAAGAATGCTCAGATTTTGGAGAATGCTTACGGCGTTCTGGGAATTGAGTTTATGGCGGCAGCCCAGGCTTTAGATTTTCGCAATTTTACAAATGGCAGAGGTGTCCGCAAGGCACATGAGGTTATTCGCTGTCATGTAGCCCATTTGGATGAAGACCGCCCGCTTTATCCCGATCATAATAAAATGATGGCATTGGTTCAGTCAGGTGATATCCTGGATGAGGTCGAAAAGGAAGTCGGGAGTTTGGGGTAATATCCGCGAAATAGTTGGATGTTGAAAAAAAAGGGCTGTTTGTGTGTAATTGCCAGACAGCCCTCACATTTTAAGAAATTAATTCGTCTCACTAACCTTGGATTGTACAAATTCGTACACCTGATCCGCTAGGTTGGTGTATTCCTTGATAAGCGTGTCTACTTCTTCCCAGATTTGAGAGATAAAATCAACATCCTGGATACTGTTGAGATTGATTAAAACATTCAGGGCGGCGCCCTTCAATCCAGCTAGCGCAGTAAGAGATGCGACACCTGCGTCACTGAGGGCATTCGTGTTTCCGATGCGTGCAATTGAGTCGCTCAGAGCGATCACCTCAGCGCAAGATTTTGCTGTTGCAAGAGGTGTCTGTGTCGCTTGCTTGAGTGCGGTTTGAATGGCAGCATTGCGAGTCTCTTTGTCAGAATCACTTTCTTTGGGTAATCGATATGCAGCCATAACGGCTTCAAAAGCTTTTGTGTCTTCCACTACCAGTTGACTCAATTCAGACCGCAGTTCCTCAGACCTCTCCAAAATGGTTTTCGCTTCACTTTCTACAGCAGCGTATTTCTTTTTGCCAATGGTCAGACGGCAAACCATGCTCACTAAGGCTGCACTCATTGCACCGCTGATGGCAGCCGCGCTGCCTCCCCCAGGGGCGGGTGAATCGCTCGCGAGCGTATCTAAGAATCCTTGAACGGTTTGCATATCTGGCATATCAACCTCCTTTATTTTAAATATTTTCGTTAATACATCACTTGTCCACCGGTCACATTAATCGCCTGACCGGTCATGTAACTTGCCTGGTCAGAGACCAAAAATACGACCGTGTTGCAGACATCATCATAAGTACAACCGCGTTTCATAGGTACTTTATCAATATAACGCTGGCGCACTTCTTCTTCACTGATGTTAAGTTTCTTGGCATATTGTGCATATAAAGAATCGACCCATAACGGCGAATCAAGTAAGTTACCGGGGCAAAGCGAGTTGACGCGAACGTTGTGCTCTGCCAATTCCAGGGCAAGACTGCGCGTGAATCCGATCCCGCCGAACTTGGAGGCAGAGTAGGCTGAGTTCTTATAGCTGCCTTCTTTGCCGGATTTTGAGTTGATCTGGAGGATTGCACCGCTGTGTTGGGGGATCATCACACGTGCTGCATGTTTGGATGTTAAGAAATATCCAAATAGGTTGACATTCATCACTGCCCGCCATTTCTCAGAGGGGAACTCTGTGATATCACCGGAGATAAGGATGCCGGCATTTGAGACCAGAATATCCAGACGACCAAACTCGGCAACAGTGCGGTCAACCATTGCGGCGACCTGTTCTTCATTGGTAACGTCAACCTGGATACCGATAGCGCGCCGGTCGCTGGCGATTTTCGCGGGGATTGCCGCGGCAGTATCCACAGCAGCCTGTCCATTAAGATCGGCAACAGCGACATGGCAGCCTTCTGTTGCCAGACGGTAGCAGATTGCCTGCCCTAATCCTTGTCCTCCGCCTGTAACCAATGCGATTCGATCTTGTAATAATTTTGTCATGATTCCATTTCTCCTTCAATAGACCGGCACGCTTCTCGGCGCCGGGATAATAATTATTATTTCGCCTTTTCTTTGATAAATAACGCAATTACACCCCGTTTACCGTTGATAAGCCAGGTCGGATCATCTGCCATGATCTTCTCAGCCTGCCCGGGGTTTAACCC
>JBAXBF010000372.1:0-3304 GCA_037142095.1 Chloroflexota bacterium | reverse complement strand
CCAGCCTGCTTATTTGGGAAGACTACCCGGCTCGGATGTTTTACCAGAGACAGAAATCGCCGCGACACAGATACTTTCACTACCCATGTTTCCAGAACTATTACTAGAACAAGCACACTCGATTGGAAAGATAATTCGCGCTTTTTAGGGTTTGGATTTGTATAAGAGATAGATCTATGATAGAGGGTGTTATCATCAAAGAGTTGGTTACGTATTCAGATGAGCGCGGGTTCTTCCGTGAAGTTATCCGTAGTACAGATGGATTCTTTTCAGAAGGCTTTGGACAATGCAGCCATTCCTTGGTCTATGCAGGCGTTGTTAAAGCCTGGCATTACCATAATACCCAAACCCAATGGACGTATGCCGCATGTGGTTTATTAAAAGTTGCGTTGCATGACTGTCGTCCTGATTCACCAACTTTTCGCGAGACTATGGAATTCCTAATCGGAGATAATCAGGCAGCACAGGTTTATTGCATGCCCCCAGGGGTAGCACATGGATATAGATGTATTTCTGGTCCGGCGCACGTATTCTATATTACTTCTGGCGTCTACGATTTGGAGGATGAAGGTCGGATAGCACACGACGACCCTGAAATCGGATACGATTGGTTAAAGGGTCCAATGATAAAATAGTGTTACAGATATGACTTGGGAATTGGGCGAAATCACGGCGGTTGTTCTGGCAGGGGGACTAGGAACGCGTTTGAGACCGGTGATAACCAATCGTCCAAAATGTTTAGCTGAAGTAAACGGGAAACCATTCTTAACTTTTTTACTCAATCAAATTGCATTTACAGGCATTAAACATGTTGTTCTCTGTATTGGGCATCTTGGAGAACAAGTCAAAGCGACTTTTGGAACGAATTATCGAACTCTTTCATTAGAATATTCGCAAGAAACTGAATTATTAGGTACAGGTGGGGCATTGCGCTTGGCTGTGCCATTGTTAAAATCTGGAACCGTGTTGGCACTGAATGGCGATTCCTATTGCGATCTCAATTTGGAAGACTTTTGGTATTGGCATAACCAACAGCACACACCGGTATCGTTAGCGCTTGCAATGGTGGAGAATGTCAGCCGTTACGGTCAAGTGAGAACCAATGATGACGGACGAGTGACTGAATTTGTTGAAAAAGGGCAAGCACAAGGCGCGGGATGGATCAATGCTGGTATTTATCTTCTCGGTTATTCTATGATAACTTCCATTCCTGATGGACAAGTAATCTCGCTAGAGAAGGATATATTTCCGAATTGGATCCAGAAAGGGTTATCAGGTTATCGTAGCCCGGGGCGATTATTAGATATTGGTACGCCAGAATCGTATGCTCAGGCGGAGCTTTTTTTTGCAGAGGAAATTGCTTGATGAGTCAGCAGCGATTTATCATTCTCGATCGCGACGGGACGATCATCGTCAAATATCCTTATTTGGCGAATCCCGATCTGGTTGAGTTGATTCCCGGTACAGCGCAGAGTTTGCGTGAATTAAAAGAATCGGGTTTCGGATTGGTTGTTATTACGAATCAGTCTGCAATTGGGCGTGGGTTACTGAGTTTGGAAACTTTGCAAAAGATTCATAATAGACTGGTTGAACTCCTCCAAAGGGAATCGATTACTTTGGATGGGATTTATTTTTGCCCGCATAAACCGGAAGATAATTGTGTTTGTCGTAAACCTAAAATGGGTTTATTGGATATGGCGTCCCACGACTTAGGTTTTGAGCATAAATCTTGCATCATAATTGGCGATAACAAATGTGATATTGAGTTGGGAAAACAGGCAAAGGCAACCACAATCCTTGTCCGTACCGGGGAAGGAAATCAAGTTGCTGAAGACGGCTCTATCGCGCCTGATTTTATTGTCGATGATATTCGAGAAGCTGCTTTTGTTATACGGGATTTGTTACAGAAGGGACAATTACCATTATGACGGATGATAATGAAAAACTCCGTTCTAGGATAGAAATTCATTTAACGGAGAGTGCCCAGGTAAAACAAGCAACTATAATAGCCTGTCAATCAGCGATTTTGTGTGCAGTGGATATATTAGTAATAGCACTCCGTTCTGGATTTAAAATGTTGTTATGTGGAAACGGAGGTAGTGCTGCCGATTGTCAGCATTTAGCGGCAGAGTTTGTCAATCGTTTGACAGCGTCGTTTGTGCGTCCTCCTTTACCGGCTATTGCATTAACAACTGATAGTTCTTTTCTAACAGCTTATGCCAATGATGTTGGTTTTGAGGGTGTATATGATCGCCAGGTTTTGGCGCTGGGGAAACCAGGAGATGTTTTGCTGGGAATCAGTACTAGCGGTAACTCAAAAAATATTCTAAGGGCGGTTCAAACCGCTAAGAATTTAGGTATTCATACTATCGTACTGACAGGTAGAGAAGGTAGTTTGATAGGGTTAGCAGATGTAGCGATCGCAGTTCCAAGCGTTCATACGCAATATATTCAAGAAACTCACCTGGCGATTGAACACATCCTTTGTGAATTAGTAGAAACCCGCTTATTCCTCGATGAGAAGAGCGACGAGACGCAAAAATCTATGCTGAGTGAGGAGCAGAAACAATGAAAGTATTGATAACTGGCATTACGGGCATGGTTGGTAGCCACCTTGCAGACTATATTTTGTCCAATCATCCAGATGTAGAAGTTCATGGGCTCATTCGTTGGCGCAGCCCTTTGGATAATATCAGCCACATTCAATCCCAAATTGCTCTTCACCAAGCAGAGCTTCGTGATCTCAATTCGCTTATCACCCTCTTGAAGAGAATCCGACCTGATCGCATTTTTCATCTGGCAGCCCAGTCTTATGTAACCGCCAGTTTTGATGCACCGGCAGATACGCTCCATACAAACGTGATTGGGACTACCCATTTACTGGATGCAGTGCGTATTTGTGATCTTGACTGTAAAGTGCATATTTGCAGTTCTTCCGAAGTATATGGACAGGTAACGAAAGACGAAATCCCTATTCGTGAGACAAATCCTTTTCGACCTGCCAGTCCTTATGCGGTTTCAAAAGTAGGCGAAGACATGGTCGCTTTACAATATTTTCTCTCGTATGGGATTAAAACCGTGCGGACGCGCATGTTTACCCATACAGGACCTCGTCGTGGAGATGTTTTTGCAGAGAGTGCATTCGCCAAGCAGATAGCGGAAATTGAAGCTGGTTTGCGTTCTAATCCAATGCGTGTAGGGAATATAGATAGTGTGCGCACCTTCGCAGATGTGCGGGATGCTGTGCGGGCTTACTGGTTGTTATTAGAGAAATGTCCACCCGGAGAAGTATATAATATTGGTG
>JBAXBF010000371.1:0-3307 GCA_037142095.1 Chloroflexota bacterium | reverse complement strand
GTCGACGATTAACCAGGTATATGGCACGGATGCTTCGCCCTTACGTGGATACCGCTTTGCGTCTTGGCGTGCCGAACATCTTCATGCCAAGACGCAAAGTTAAAATTGGACGTTATTTCACCTGTTAAACTTACCGCCCTTCAATCATAACGCGCCCGGGTGGATTCCTCTGGTAAATTTTCAGTATCTTGGACAGGCGGGATCAAAGGTAAAGTGATGGTGAAGGTTGTGCCTTTCCTGGGTGTGCTTTCCACTTTAATCTCACCACCGTGGGCGCGCACGATGCTCTGCACGATCGAAAGTCCCAACCCGGTGCCCTTCCCGACTGGTTTGGTGGTGTAAAATGGATCGAAGATGCGCCCCCGCACCGCCTCGGGTATTCCCTTCCCATCGTCCGAGATTTTTAATACCAGTCTGTCCTTATCCGCTGCATAAGAAGTATCGATCCTGATTGTGCCACCATCCGGCATGGCGTCGTGGGCATTGCTGAGCAGATTGATCATTAACTGGATGATTTTGTTCTGTTCGCAGGTGAAATGCGGTAAATCCTCAGCCAGACTCGATTCAATCTGAATATTCTCCCAGGATTTGAGCTGGTGCTCCATCAGGATCAGGGAGTTTTTCAACAGATCATTGAGGTTGGCTTGGTCGAATCGATCGCGGTCGGGATGCGCATAATGCTGCAACGTGCGCACGATCTCCGCCACGCGCCAGGCGTTGCGGTTGAGGGTATTGAGCTGGCGTTCGGGACGTTCTCCCTCCAGCTTGCCCGCCTCTTTTAAGTCCCTCACCAGGCTGTCGCTATAACCGGTGATCACTTGCAGCGGAGTATTGAGCTCATGGGCAATGCCGGCCACCAGCGTGCCGATGCCCGCCATCTTTTGTGATTCGATCAGTACGGCTTCCATCTTCTTCTGCTCGGTGATGTCAGCGTCGGAGCCGCGATAGCCTATCAATTCGCCGTGGGCGTCCAGCATCGGAATCCCGTTGGTCGATACCCAGACAATCTGCCCGTCCTTGGTCAGCATCTGGTTTTCCAAATCTTTAAATGCTTCCTTGCGCTCAAAGAATTTGAACGCTGTCGCCTTGAATTCTTCTCTCATACGCTCGGGATGCAAATCGTAGAAGAATTTCTTAGCGGTGATTTCATCGGCTTTATAACCCAGCACTTGTTCCACTACCCGGCTGACATAGGTGTATCGTCCCTGTGCATCCACCTCCCAGTTGAAGGTGCGGTTGTGCTCTGCCAGATTATCGTAACGTTCTTTACTCACCTGCAAAGCTTGCTCGACCTGTTTGCGCTCGGTGATATCGACAAAGGTGCCCAACATGTAGAGCGGCTGTCCGCTTTCATCCAGCACCAGGGTCGTCGATAACTGGGCATCGAACAGACTGCCATCTTTTCTTTTTGCTGTCATTTCCCCTTCCCAGTTAACTCCGCTGGCGATTTGCTGGATAATTTCTCGCGCTCTTTCCGGTGGATACCAGAAATCGATCACGTACATCCTCAAAACTTCATCAAGGGAATAACCCCATAGACGAAGAAAAGCCGGGTTGACATAGGTCAGCCTTCCCTGCAGATCGGCAATGGCGATGGCGTTGATCGCCGAAGTGAACGCCCGTTCTTTGATGCGCAGTTCTTCCTCGGCGCGCTTACGTTCGGTGATATCGACGTAGGTGGCGTGAATCGCCGGTATCCCATCGTATAGAGAAATATTGGCAGTCAGCGAAGACCAGAATTCACGTCCATCCCCTTTCTTCATGCGCACTTCGAAGTCCGATACCTGGTTACTGGCGAACAATAGTTGCAGGAGACGCTCTCGGTCATGCGGGACAACATAGAGGTTGAGCACGTTGCCTCCCAGTAAGTTTTCCAGGGGAGTCTCGAGGAGTTCAGCCAGACGCGGATTGCCATACAGCACTTTGCCGGTATTCAGATCGGTAACAACTACAGCCAGCGGGGCATTATCGGTCAGCAGGCGGAAGCGCTTTTCACTGATACGCAGATTCTCTGCGGCTTGCTTAGATCTGGAGAGGTCATGCAAGATAAACAAGCGTCCCACCGGACGGTTTTCCTCGTCCTGGATGGGAATAATACTCAGATCATAGCTGCGCTCTTCTTCCCTTCCCCGAGCGAAATCTCACCCTGGTACTCTGTCACCTGCTGGAAACAGCGGAATAAATCAGCCCATTCTTTGGGTAAGAATTCTGTCAATGCTCCTACCGAGCGCGCCGTTAGACCGCAAGCAGATTGCGCCGCCGGGTTGAAGTCCACAATGTGATCATGATTGTCCAGCACGATGACCACATCCGCCGTATTCTCCATCACAATGCTGCGCGCCACAGGTGCCACGCTGAATAGCCTGTAACGCAGCATTGCCCAGCTATATAAGACACCAGACAAGATAAACGCAATGGGTGCCAGACTGAAACCATGGATGGGAAAATTCACCATGTTATCAATCATATCCACAATAAGCGGAATGAAAATGATCACAAAGAGCAGCAGCGTATTGCGATAGGATAACTGCGGCTTCCGCAAGGCGGCTAATAAGACCGCGACAGTGATGACGAGCATACCATAGGAATACGCCAGATAAATCCAAAAACCAGATGCTTTGGTTTTGAGCAGGATCGGAAAAGCTCCCGTCAAGTCCAAACGAAAGTCATAAAAGAATAAATGATGGTAGGGATTGGTCAGGGTTAAGACAACGAAGAAAAGTGGAACGATCAGAAGCAGAGCCAGCCGCTTGCGCCTGAGCCATTCTGTCTGACCACTGTAAGTCAGCACCAGCAGCAAGGTGAGGGTTGGGATGAACACATTCCCCAGGATCAGCCCTAATGTCAAGAATATTTTCAGATCGAGCCAGGTGGCTGAGATATTAATGGCTTGGTTGAGTGCCCAGAGCGCCATCAGCCCGATCAGTAAACTGAAGATGCGGGCGGTAGGCACTTCTTTGAAGCGCAGCGTATAAAACATGATCCAGATCAGGATGGCTGCACTTGCCAATAACGGGATGACATAGGGTGTGAAGATCATAAATGTTTAAATAACCATCCCGATATGCATATAGTAATGCCGTTATAGTTCCTATTCAGTGAAGCAAACAACAGGGTTATTCGGGGATGACCCTGTTTTAATTATATCATAATCGTATACGGCTTGGCGTTTATAAATGTCGGAACCGCAGGTGGCGCAGATGAAGATGTCCCCGTAGTAAGGTGATGAATCACCTTACTACGAGGATTGTTGGGGCGAAGCATCCATCTGGGGTTCGATGCTTATTCAAGTGTGTGGAACGGATGC
>JBAXBF010000370.1:0-3348 GCA_037142095.1 Chloroflexota bacterium | reverse complement strand
CAATTATGTCATGACATTTTTCGGAATAGAAAAAATCTATATCAGTGATGCTCTCAATTCTCCCGCTTCGTGTGCTTTTTTGGCGTGGTCAATGAAGAAATACAGGCGGTTATGGAAATTGACTTCACTCGTACCAGCGTCAGCATCCAGGAAGAGAATATTGAGATCTGGATAGCGCTCCTTCATCCGTTTCTCGATCCCTTTTGCAACCACATGGTTGGCTATGCAGCCGAAGGGTTGCAGACAGAGTGTATTGGGAATGCCTTCCTTCACTAGACTGCAAATTTCACCCGGAATTAACCAACCTTCGCCGTAGTGATTGGTGAGGTCGATGATGTCGCTGGCAGCTTTGGCAATGTGCCGGATCGTATGGTTGGGGCGGTAATGTTTGAATCCAGAAAGAACTTTTTCTGCTTGATCGAGAAAACGCTGCACGAAGCCTTCCACACCACGGTAGATAAGCCACATCAGATCGGGTTTGCTCAAGTTATTTTCGATATCTGCATCCAGGTTGATGAATGTAGCGGAGAAATATTCTGCTAAGGGAGGCATGATGACCTCGATACCCTGTTCCATCAGCCATTCGACGACCCGGTTATTGCCAAACGAGTTTAGTTTGACATAGATTTCGCCAACGATGGCGGTCTTTGGATAATCTGTACTTCTTGTTTCGATGTGGTTGAATTCTTCGATGGCTTTTTTAAGGGTTGAAAGCACCGCTTTGGGAGATAATGACAATTCACCGCTTTCCATATATGCCAGATACCGGTCGGCAGTTTCAAGAGCAGTTCCTTTCTTCAGCTCACGAATTGCTGTGGCATGATAAAGATTCGATAAAGTATCTGTATAGACGATTCCCATCAGCAATTTGTACGCGAACACGGCATAGTTGATATCTAATCCGGGTTGTTCATTGAGCGGATTCAGGTTTGTGGCAAGCGAAATAACGGGTACGGAGCCAAATCCGGCGGAGACCAGAGCTTTCTTGAACAGGGAGAGGTAACACGAATCCCGGCATTGCCCACCGGTCTGGCTGATGCCGACCGTGATTTCAGCCGGATTGTATTTTCCACTCTGGAGTGCTTTGATGATATCGCCTACCAGAATAATGCCGGGATAACATATTTCGTTGTTTGTATATTTCAAACCCAGCTCCACCGATTGGCGATCAGGCGGGGGTAGATGTTCGACCTTGTAGCCCATATCCATTAACGGGCGGGTGATGGGCAGCGTAGCGAAATGTGCAAACTGGGGAGCCAGAATGGTACGGTGCTTATCTTTTTTCTGATAGATGGGAGTGGTAATACGCGGCGTGAAAATATGCTCAGAAGGTTGTCTTTCCTGGCGCAGTGATTCAATCTTCGAGCGCAGGCGCAATTTCATCGAACCGGGGCTTTCGATCTCATCGATGCGTATAACGGTGGGACTTTTACCAAATTCGTTCAAAATGGCCTTGACTTCGTCCACTGCGACGGCATCCGGACCGCAGCCGAATGAATTAAGCTGGACTACTTCCACCCCGAGCTGCTGACCTGCCCAATGAGCGGCGTGATAGTAACGATTGGGATAAGACCACAGGGTAATAATGTGTTTGTTGTTCAATGCCTGGGCTTCTTCGAGCGGGATTGAATCTTCTGTGATGACATCCACTCCGAAATCGGTCAGCGCTTCGGGGGCTTTGTGATTGATGAGCGCATCGATGTGATAAGGTCGATTGATCAACAAGATGGTGGTACGCCCGGCTTTACGCGCTTCGCTGAGGATGACCTGCGCTTCACTGCGGACAGCCTCCTTATATAAGCGTTGTGCTTTTACGGCTTTTTCGAAGGCAACCTTAAAGGTTTTTAAATCCACTCCCAAGCTGGAAAGATAATTAAAGCATGCCTTTTTTAATAGTCCCATGTCCTTAAATGTAATGGAAGGTTTGTCTAATGGAATTTGGTGGCGCTTTTCGGGATCGATGGCACTGCGGATTAATTCTGGATAACCACCGACGATGGGGCAGTTGAAGCAATTATCCGCATCGTTAAATTCAGGATTCTCATAGGTCACCATTGGATAGAAGATACGGTCAACGCCGGCATCGATCAAGTTGTAAATATGACCATGAACAAGTTTGGCGGGAAAACAGATGTTTTCGGACATGATCGTGGCACTCCCGCGCTCATAGAGGGCATTGCTGGATGGGTCGGAGAGGTGCACTTTAAAGCCGCTTTCCACCAGCAAGGTACACCAGAATGGATAGTTTTCAAAGAAATTCAACACGCGCGGGATACCAATTGTGAGTTTGGGGTGTCCCTGAGGTTCGATAGGACGGTTAAAGAGCAGACCAAGCTTGATAGCAGGTAAGCTGATGCCCTTGCGGGCGGCTTTGCCGCTGTTTGTGAACAATTTCTCGCAGCGATTGCCGGTGAAGAAAGTGTTCTTGTTCTCGAAGGTTAGTTTCGTTACGGCACAATTGTTTTCACAACCGCGACAATTCAGGATGGATTTGCGATAATTGGTGGTGCTTTCCAGACGCTGCAGGCTGAGCAAAAGTGGATCGTAATCCTCAGGATTAACCAGATACGTATCCCGCCCGCTGAGCGCTGCCCCGTATGCGCCCATCAATTCGGAAATATCGGGGCACAAGGCTTCTTGTCCCAGCAGCAATTCAATGGCTTTGTGAATGGCAGGATTGCGGAATGTACCGCCTTGAACGATGATATGTCCACCTAACGTGGCGGTATCGGTGATTTTGAGTACCTTATGCAGGGCGTTTTTGATAACGGAGTATGCCAGCCCGGCGGAAATATCGCCTACTTGAGCGCCTTCTCGTAAGGCTTGTTTGACTTTAGAGTTCATGAAGACGGTGCAGCGGGTACCCAGGTCGCAAGGTGCGTCTGATAAACAGGCTTTTTGAGCAAAGTCCGCCACTGGATAGCCCATCGAACGGGCAAAGGTCTCGATGAACGAACCGCAACCCGAAGAACAGGCTTCGTTAATCTCGATGTTTTGGATATGACCGTTCTGCACAAAGATCGCCTTCATATCCTGACCGCCGATATCGAGGATGAACGACACCTTTGGATCAAACTCGCGCGCTGCCCGGTAATGCGCTAACGTTTCAACCATCCCTTCATCACATCCGAAAGCAGAACGAATCAGGTCTTCGCCGTAACCCGTCACGACACTGCGGGCAATGATGGGAGGATCGGTGCTTTGCGCTAACAAACTGGCAGCTTTTTCCAAACCAGTGCGTACAGCCTGAATGGCATTGCCATTGTTATTCTGGTAATCTGAGAACAGCAGGCGCGCCGATTCATCCACCAGCACAATCTTGGTCGTGGTTGAACCTGAATCAATTCC
>JBAXBF010000369.1:0-3399 GCA_037142095.1 Chloroflexota bacterium | reverse complement strand
GCGCTGGCGATAGACATCCAGTTCTACGCTGAACCCTCGAAGGGTAAGCGGAGAGGGACCTGCACGGGATGCACCTCGAATTCCTTGGCGATTTGTTGGATGGTTTTGATTCCCTTGAGCGCCTCAAGGGCTACACGAACATTATGGACTCATCACCTTTCCGCTCTATGCACCTTGGAATCATTCATGAAGCAAACCGGAGAATCGCCTCCGAGAGCCTGATGCGGGAAATCCGCCAGTCCGGATCGATGAGGGGGAGGGAAGTAACGGTCAAAGGGGCCAACACCTGTCACGCCGCTTTTACCCTCCCTACTCAACTAATTAGAGTAAATTGGATTTACGGCACACGGTTTTTTGAAACCGTTTGCAGCGTTTCGTAACGCTTCAGCTGTACCTCACTTGGTTTCGTCCCTTTAACATCAAAGACCACAAGCTCATTTCCACCTTGCTTGAGCCAGCATTCAGGAATATAAAGTGGGACTTTCTGCGGTCCTCCTCCAAGGTTATGCCCATTAAGCCAATAATGTCCACCTTGTAATCCAGTCGTCATCAGCCCGATTGGCTCCCAATGCTTTGGTTGAAATTTAAACGTGGTTTTCCAGAACCGCGGGCTTTCAGTCGAAGGCGCGCCTGTTGCCATCCAAGGTTTTGTCATGAAGTCTTTCCAATTTAAGACGCGTCCAATGACGGCTGTTTCATCCAGCCCTTCCAAACCACCTCGAAACTTCCACGTCAAAGCCTCGTCCGCTTTCCACAGTTCCAGCCGAGGCTTGATCCATAGCTTGTCCTTATTTTTAGCAATCAGATTTAATTCAACGGCAATAAGATTTTTCCCGGGGTTTGCATAGCCACTGAGGTCTATGGGATACTTATTATCTTTTCCCACGCCAAACGACTTCCCATTAATAAAAACCCGCAACTCTCCCTGCGAAACTTCGGGAAGGTAAGCGATCACATTTTTAATGTCTGCAGGAATCTCAAGCACGGAGCGAAACCAGTATTTTCCGCTCTCTGATATCTCCTTGTTCTGTGATTCAATCGAAAGGTTTTCCCAGCTCTGATCGTTAAAATCCGGTTTAAAAAATTCGTCGCCGACTGCGTTTTTCTCGTTAGCCTTAATATATTTCCAGGTGCCAGAATTCAGAAATGGCTTGTTACTACTGATAGTTGGCCCCCAAATTCCACGAGCCGCGCCAAAACCGATGGGGCCTAAAAATTTATAAAGCTTTGGCCGAGGCCCAATCTTTGAAAAAATCGCAAGGCTATTATCTCCCGGCTTCAATTCCAGATTTTTAAGGTCTGCAGGCTCACCGTTTAGAAATACGAGAAATTCGCCGTTTTTGCTGCTGAACTGCAAATTAGCTTTTCCGCCTGTTGCGCTTTTAATCGTTGTCCGATACCACCCATAACGATTTTGAAAGCTATCATAGGCTTCCATAGGCTGTGGATTTTGAGAAGTGGGCCACTTACTGTCATCGTACTCCGACTTCCGTTCCTGCGCTGCGTCGCGCCACGACCAACCAGTCAATTCCGGGAGGGGCTCAACCCCTACTTTATTACAACTTTTTTCAGATCTGCCCGAGGCATTGTATACAATATATTTGCCTCCTTCCACCGGCATTTCTACCGTTCCGTCTTCGCGAATAAAAGAAGCGCCAATCACAATCATCTCTTTTGCCATCCACGTCCTGTCCGCCAGCGCCGTGTTCATAATCAGAAAACGCGCCTTTTGGCCATCACCAGAATCGATTACGATCTCACTGACTGTCGCTTCTTTGGGGTAGGTAAAAGAGTATTTTAATGGCAGCGATGAAGAGCCGGATCTCTTGACTGTCACCTCCCCGTATTCCTCGGGGTTTCCGTAGCAAACCCACGTATCCTGAGATCCAATGGTTTGCCGCATGAGAATATTGGTTGAAATAGACTCAAAGGAAGCTGCGCTAGTCCAAGCTAAATTAAAAATGGCCGTTCGGATTTCATTTGGATAAAGCCCTAAGTCCCCCTCCTTGGGAAATTCCCCCCCATCCGCCAGCTTGAGTCGGGTCTTGATAACGGACTTTGCGGGATCTGCACCCTCCACTTTATAAGCATCCATTGTAGGGGCAATTTGTTGAGAGGCTTTATTTTTATCAGCCGGCAATAAAAAGTTATCTGCAAAAACAATGGTTCCGTGCGGGCTCTTTCGAGTCGTAACACGCCCTCCGCTTCCAGACAATTTAGCGAAGTCCGACGAATTAACGCTAGCGGTCAGAAGTTTCGAGAAGGTTTGCGCAAACATAGCCGCCCGCCGACCGGGTGCGTAAAGATTATGAAACTGCCCGGTTTCACCAATGGGAGCCGAATAATCATAAGAGGCATCATTGTTATCAGAACCGTTGGAGTATCCGAAATTAGTGCCGCCATGGACCACATAATAGGCATAGCCAGCTCGTCCAAATGCAATAAATTTCCAGGTACCTCGAATTTTTTCGTTGAGCATCTTTTCTTCCATGTCGCCCCATTTGCCAATCCAACCCGTCCAGAATTCAGTTGAATACCATGGAGAGGTTCCCGGTGTGTACGGCTTTTCTCCTGAGGGATCGCTTCCGTGGTGAAGGCCAGAGAAGAAGAGTGGAATTTCAAGTCCCGCCCCCCGTGCTTTTTCATAGAGATGCATCAGGTAGGGATAAGGATCTGTTCCCCAGCCCTTGGGGTGTTCATTCTCCAACTGAGTCATAATGACATTACCGCCCTTATGGATCTGGTATCTGCCAACAATCTCGTAAATTTTGGCTAAATGACGGTCGGCATATTTGTTGTATTGATCATCCATATCCCGCAGGACCATTCCAGGCTTGACGGTCAACCATCCAGGGAATCCACCATGTTCCCACTCCGCACAGGAGTAGGGGCCCACCCGGACAATCGCATACAGCCCCATTTCCTGAATCAATTTCAAAAAGGCTTCCAGATCCAGATTGTCAGTAAAATCCCACACGCCATCTTTCGGCTCATGGGCATTCCAAAACACATACGTTTGAATGCAATTGAACCCCATTTGTTTGATGCGCCAGATCCGGTCTCTCCAAAGCTCACGAGGAATGCGAGAGTAGTGGATTTCGCCCGCTGTGATAAAAGTCGGCTTTCCATTGATATAAAAGAATCCGTCCTCCCAGTAAATTTTTTCCTGTGCTGCGGGAGTCGCTGGGAAGATCTCACTGTTCGCCTGAAGAGAGCTCAGTCCAGTGCTCCATAAAATGAGCAGAATGAAAAATTGAAGGATGCGAAACAGGGAACTCTTTGATGGGGAGGTGAGCACGGCCGCTGTGGCAAGGAGAAGATGGCATGCGATATTTGTTTTCATTTTTGTTTTCATTTATTGATCGGCGCTCCCATGTTGATCGGGGTTCCTGCATTATT
>JBAXBF010000368.1:0-3404 GCA_037142095.1 Chloroflexota bacterium | reverse complement strand
ATGGGGCTAGTCATATCTGTTCAACAGGAAAAACCTGCCAGAGCTGTAAATGTGTTTCTTCGGGCACTAAGGCTGATGGAAAATGTGGTTCTGCCGTGAGGACTTATTCATCCGCGGAGACTAATTGGGGAAGTTACACTTTCTGCGAAGCTGGTTTGACCGATCCAGCGAATCCGACTTTTCCGGGAGCGGGTAACGCGACTAACTGGAAATGCAGGGGTGTTAATGGGGGGACAGATAGTGGTGAATGCAAGGCAACAAGATCTGCCACTGGTAATCCGACCCCTAGCGATTGGTCTGTAAGTGTCAGTGCTGACCCTGTGCTAGGAAATCCTCCTTTGAAAGTTAAGATCAATTCTGGCTGGGTAAATAAGAATAGCATTGAAATGTCAGTGAATACGACTAAACAAAATTGTGGTGCATCTGGCGTTAATCCTACAAATAATAAACTCAGCAATGGCACACTCAGTAGCTCTTTCGAATGCAACTATGCTGTCGTGGGATCATATTACCCAAGTATCACTAAAGAAGATAACGCTAAAAATGAAAAAACGGCGGCGACAAAAGTGGATGTTGTTAGCGCTCCCATAAATGATAACTGCGCCTGGTCATCATCGTTAATTATCACTCCGCAACAAAGTAGCTATAAAATTGGGGAGGAGGTTAAGGCTATCTTATACGTTAGTACTGGATCGACCAGTGACTTCGTGCTTTCTAATCGAAGTTGCGGATCATCGTCAGTAAGTCCCAAGACGATTAACGACACGAGTTTTTCTTGCACTTATTCAACGTTGGGATCTTATTCTATTTCTGCAACAGTGAAGAAAAACGCTGGTTGTGCGAAGGACATCCAATCGGGCAGTATTATTATCTCAAATAGCAATCCCTCGACTTGTGAGCCTGACGATCCTGACTGTGCCGCCCACACTTGCAGTGACATTGTTTGCTTTGATGGTTGCGTGAGACGTCAGGGGACGAAGAGTTGTTCGTGATAGGAGGAGGCTTATTTTGAGCTCAATGTGGTTGATGTTAAAAATATAATTGTAATTTTAAGATGACCGGATTTGTTTTTTTCTGGAGTTTGGTCTATTTCAATCTCGAGACAAGATATTCATTGACAGTTGTGTTATTTTTAATGTATTATATTAATTAGCTACCAATCTTGGTAGATTTCGCATTGTGCGTGTTTGTACATTTTTCAATGAATTAGGAGGGGTATTATGAAACGGTTATTTTTGTTTTTAATTATTGGATTAGTATTAACAGGATGTGTAAGTATTCGGGGTGTTGAACAAGAGCGGAAAGAAATGACCAATGTTAACAGAACATCAATTGCACGATTCTTAGAGGGTGGTATGGATATGAATGTTACGTTATTAAAAAATGTAAATCAGGGGTTTTTTATGATAATACCCAGTGAGCATTCCTTAAGAATTAGTGAAAATAAAGAAGTAGCAAAAATTGGCAGTTTCGTCATGGGCTCTCTGCACGGGAGGGATATATTCTTACTCATGCCTTTTGGTTCAGAGCTGATTTTTCAGGAGCCTGAAAGTGACATGAGCAGGGTAGTGATAGTGCGCTCCTTGCTAAATAGCGAGGATGTTAATGTGACTTTGATGGTGCATAATAACACGGAGCTTTATCCCTATTTTCTTAATTCTTATTCAATTTTGTTCAATAATCAATCTCCCTTGCCTGTAGCTATGAGAGGATATGACAATCTTGGTTGCTTTAAGATGAGAATAGATCAGAAGCAAGTGGCATTCCTGCTTATTCCGAGTTAGCAGTTATGCGATAAAATAAAGACTCAAACAATAAAATGTTGCTTGAGTCTTTTTTATTTTAGTAAAAAAAACTTTATTTTGTATTTGATTTGTGGTATTATATTCGCATAAGAATATTTGCATAAAAAATGAAAAGAAAAAAAATATCTTAATTTTATTCCTTGTTGTTTTAATCGTGGGAGCAGCCATTGCTATGGCTTGGAGCAAACGAAGCTTAACTGAGGAGCAGAAAGTCTTTGCGGATAAATTTGCCAAAGATATGCAGATGGAAAAAAATAAAGCTGCGACTGCCACAAATCAATCAAAATAATATAGTGGCTTATTTGTTATTAAAAAAATATTTTATACAAAAAATGATAAATAAAAAAGTGCTATTTGGGCTAGCAGCGTTAATTTTTACGGCGTGTTTTAATGTTGTGCACGTTTCTGCATCAGTGGGTAAAGTTCTTTTTGTTGGTGATAGTCTTACTTTTAGCGGAACAACTCCTGATGTTGGTTGGTATGGGAATTATGGCATGGCCGCCATTTCAGCAGACAAGGATTACGCTCATTTATTGTATGCAAAAATATCTAGTGCTCAAGCTTCTCCTCCTAGTCTTACCATCCACGGATCCTATAATGGTAAAATTGCAGGAGTGCTCTCATCCATATCAAGCTTAACTTCAGTTGGTGCTGATTTAGTTATTCTCCAGATTGGAGAGAATGATATAGATTTGAGTCCTGGAGATTTCGAAGCGCAATATCAAAGTTTAGCATCAGCGCTTAAAGGATCTTCTTCCAATGTTCGATTATTTTGTACGAGTGCTTGGAAGGATAGTGCCGCAAGAGGTTCGCGAGATGGAAGTATAAATTCAGTTTGTCAGAAAAATGGTGGGATTTTTGTTGATATTTCAGGAGTTGCTAATAATCCGGCGTATTCAGCTTTAGCTGAAGGTCATTTCACTCATGCCGGAGTGAATTGGCATCCGGGCGATGCCGGAATGCAGGCTTACGCTGATACTCTTTGGGCTGCCATACTCTCAAATCCAGACATTGGTAATCCTGTGACGCCAACTTTTTCGGCAAATAAAGATATTATTATTGCTCCTGGTGATGTTACTTTTACTATTACTAATGGCACGGGGTGTATAAATTATGAATGTAAGGATGGAGTGCGCGCTTCTATTTTTGAATATGAGAAATCTTTTAGTTGTCACTATGCTGAGGCCGGAAGTTACACGGCAAGTATTAGTTGCGCGGGGACTAAAATAACTAAAGCGGTAAATGTCACAAGCGCCACTACTCCTACGACACCTTCGTTTTCCGCTGATCGTGACACGGCTACTGCTCCAGCAGATATTAATTTCACACTAACCAACGGAGCCGGTTGTATAAATTATAATTGTAGTCCTGGAGTTGGAGCACAAGATTTTGTTTACGAGCATTCTTTTAAATGTCACTATGCTGAGGCCGGAAGTTATACAGCTAGCATTGAATGCGGAGGGGTTAAAAAGGAAAAAGTAATTTCCATAACGAGCACTTGCTCACCCACAACCCCACCCACTGGAAAAACCATCTGTCCCAACACCCAAACCACCGGACTCAGCGTAGCCACCCCCTGGACAGATAAAGGCACACTCT
>JBAXBF010000367.1:0-3414 GCA_037142095.1 Chloroflexota bacterium | reverse complement strand
ATCTCGGATTTGGGGGTCCACTCATCTTGGAAGAAGTTAATCTACAAATCGAACGCGGCGAACGCGTGGGTCTTTTGGGGCGCAACGGTATGGGAAAATCTACCCTGCTGAAGCTGCTCAATGGCGAACTGACTCCAGATGGTGGCAGTGTCATTCGCCAGCAGAATCTACACCTGGCTTTTCTTCCGCAGGAAATTCCCCAGATGCTAAGCGGGACAGTAGGCGAGGTTATCGCCGGCGGACTGGAAGATGAAACAGCCGCATATCCCGCAGAAGAGGATGCCTGGCAGCGCCAGCTCCAGGTGGAAAAAACCATCTCGCGCATGCAGCTCGATGCTTCTGCCCGTTTTGAGGTTCTCTCAGCAGGCATGCGGCGGCGTGTCTTCCTGGCACGCGGTTTGGTACGCGATCCTGACCTGCTCTTATTGGATGAACCGACCAACCATCTGGATATCGGCACGATCGATTGGCTGGAGGACTTTCTGGTTCGTTGGAATGGGACTTTGCTCTTCGTCACCCATGACCGCTCATTTTTGCAAAGGATGGCAACCCGTATCATTGAACTGGACCGCGGCAAGCTGTTCGATTGGAACTGTCCTTATGCTACCTTCCTGCAGCGTAAAGAGTCTACCATGCTTGCCGAAGGAAAGCAGAATACGAATTTTGATAAGAAGCTCGCTCAGGAAGAGCAGTGGATCCGCCGCGGTATCCAAGCCCGCCGCACTCGGAACGAGGGACGTGTCCGCGCTCTTAAACGCCTGCGCGAAATCCGCCGCGAACGCCGCGAACAACCCGGAAAAGTTCGCATGCAAATTCAAGAGGAGCGGCGCTCCGGAAAGTTGGTTATCGAGGCGGAAAAGATCACGTATGCTTATGAGGATAAACGCGTGGTTAGCGATTTTTCCACCGTCATCCAGCGCGGCGATAAGGTTGGTATCATCGGTCCCAATGGATCCGGCAAGACCACCCTCTTACGCCTTTTGATAAGTGATTTGCAACCTCAGCAGGGTATTGTAGAGCATGGCACACACCTGACCATTTCTTATTTCGACCAGCTCCGGTCGCAGTTGGATGACAATAAATCGGTGCTTGAAAATGTAGGACAGGGCAATGATACGGTCACCATCAACGGAAGACCCCGTAATCTGATTGGCTACTTGGAAGACTTTCTTTTTTCACCAGAGCGCGTCCATGCGCCCATCAGCGCGCTTTCCGGCGGTGAACGAAATCGCCTGCTGCTGGCGCGCCTGTTTGCCAAGCCTGCCAACCTGCTGGTGCTGGATGAACCAACCAACGATCTGGATATTGAGACGCTGGAATTGCTGGAAGATATGCTGCTGGATTATAGC
Source organism: Chloroflexota bacterium (assembly GCA_037142095.1). GTDB lineage: Bacteria > Chloroflexota > Anaerolineae > Anaerolineales > DRKV01 > JBAXBF01. The sequence continues at coordinate 2,065 of JBAXBF010000367.1, read as the reverse complement.
GGTACGTTGTTGCTGGTCAGCCATGACCGGACTTTTCTAAACAATCTGGTGACTACCACGCTGGTGATGGACGGCAGCGGGCAGGTGAAAGAATATGTGGGTGGATATGATGATTGGCAGGAACAGAGCCTGATCGAAAACGCACCTAAAAATGGGGAGAAGCCACTCAAACCCAAACAGACAGCCCGGGAAAGCCAGGTGCAGCCACCAAGCACATCTTCCCGCAAGCTCACTTATAATGAACAGCGCACCCTGGAAGCGCAACAACGCGAATTGGCTGAACTGCCCCAGCGCATCGAATCTCTGGAGCATGAACAGCGCAGCCTGATGGATGCCATGTCGGCTCCCACTTTTTACCAGCAAGACAGCGCCGAGATTGCCCGGGTAGCGAACCATCTTAAAGAACTCGAAGAGGAATTAACGCGGGCTTACTTGCGCTGGGAAGAACTTGAGCAAATGTAACCTATCTTTAATATCTCACCGTTCGACATAACCGCACAAGGCAATGGCACGCGGTCCGGTATGGACACCAAGAATAGGCGAGACGATCTGGATAAACAGTTCCCTGGGTGAAACCTCGCGCTGCACACGTTCCGCTAGTTCCTGCGCTTCCTGCAGGGCAGCGTTGTGCAGTACAGTGATGTGGAAAGCCCCAAGATCGAGACGGATATGGCGAAAGTATTCTTTATAGAGATTATCGATGGCACTTTTGCGTGAGCGGGATGGAATGGAAGCGCCTACCGTCCCCTTTTCTGGGTTGACAAAAATCAGCGGTTTAATCTGCAAAATGGAATCGAGAAATTTTGTTGCCTCGCTGATTCTTCCGCCCCTGCTCAAATATTCAATCGTATTCAGCGAAATGTAATATACCATGTCTTTGCGAACCTGCTCAGCGGCAGCCAACATTTCCTCCAATGTGCCGCCTGCCTCTCGCGCGCGTGCAGCCGCGATGAGTTGCCATCCTAATCCCATCGAGTTATTTTTACCATCGACCACATGCACCGGAATACTCGCTTCCTGCGCCGCATGTTTGGCTGATTCATAAGTCCCACTCATGGCGCTGCTGATGGTGATCGCGATAATCTGTTCTGCCCCTGATGTGGCGGCTTGTTGAAAAGCCTCCAGAAATGCTCTGGGTGTGGGCTGAGACGTAGTGGGATGAAGCGGATCACTGGATAAGCGCGCGTAGAATTGTTCAGCCGTCATCTCTACGCCATCCAGATACTGTTGGTCGCCAAAAACAATCGTCAGAGGCACAACCGTGATCTCGTACTGTTTTCTCCATTCAACCGGGATATCACAGGTACTATCAGTAATCAAAGCGATCTTATGCGCCATTGTTATCTTCTTTCAAGGTCGAATTAGCGGGATAAAGTGACTTATTGACCTTACCTAAGTCACCTTAATATTATTTCTCAGTAATTGTTATGCTTTCTATGGCATCACCTGTATATGCTGGATTCTGGTCGGGGTCACGCCGCCGGATATTGTTGACCACATCCATACCACTGGTTACCTGCCCAAATATCGTGTAGCCGCCATTTAAATCTTCAACCGCACCAAAGGTGATGAAGAATTGGCTTCCGTTGGTATTGCGCCCGGAATTTGCCATGGCAACCACCCCGGCTTTGTCAAATTTCAGGTCGCTGTCTTCATTGACGAATTCATATCCGGGACCACCGCTACCTGTACCGGTCGGGTCACCGCCTTGAGCCATGAAGTCTTGCAGCACGCGGTGGAATGTAGTGCCATCAAAGAATTTTTGACGTGCCAAAAAGACAAAATTGTTGACCGTAAGGGGTGCTTTATCAGGGTAGAGCTGAATGACAAACTCGCCGCCTTTTGCCATCTTAACTGTGGCGGTGTATTGTTTACTCTTGTCAATTGACATGGGAGGTGCAGCAGTAAATTGCTTGGCGTTTACCGTCTGGGTTACTGGGGTCGCTTGTCCTTCCGCCGGCGTTTGATTTTGAACCGCGATGATTGCCCAGATAATGAAAGCCGAGACCAAGAGGATAATCGAGATGACAATGATCAGAAAGCGGTTATATTCTTTCTCTTGCTG
>JBAXBF010000366.1:0-3427 GCA_037142095.1 Chloroflexota bacterium | reverse complement strand
TCTATGACAAATGAAATCGCTGAATTACCCAAATTATTGATCGCTTATGATAAGACCATCGAAGGCTGGTCCAATGCGCTGGATCTTCGAGAAAAAGAGACGGAAGGACACGCACAAAGAGTCACAGAATTGACGATGAGGCTAGCCCAAGCGAGGGGGATCAACGAAGCGGAACTCGTTCATATCCGCCGTGGCAGTCTTTTGCACGATGTAGGGAAACTTGGAATTCCGGATACTATCTTGTTCAAACCGGGTAAATTATCCGATGAAGAATGGGTGATCATGCGCAAACATCCAGAATATGCGTATAATTTGCTGTCACCCATCGAATATTTACAGCCTGCCATCGATATACCTTACTGCCATCACGAGAAATGGGATGGAACGGGTTATCCTCGAGGATTAAAGAGAACAGAAATACCTATATCGGCGCGTTTGTTTGCCATTGTGGATGTCTGGGTTGCATTGACATCCGAACGGGTGTACCGCAAAGCAGTCTCCAAAGAAGAAACGCTCACATTCATCACTTCCCACTCCGGCACCCATTTTGACCCGGAGGCTGTGGCGTTGTTTGTGAAGGTAGTTAAGGCATGAAATGGAACTTCTCAGCAGATGATTTTCGACGTCTTTAAGGATTTTTCAAACACGCGTTCTGGTTGTCTATATTACGAAACACACAAATTGTCTCTCCACTTTGAGGTTCTTTTTCAAAATGAAAAGTGAAACGATAATCCTGGTCGATACGTCCTTCCCATATCCCTGTATATCCTTTCATTTTCTTGACGACCAGGGATGGATGCTTTGGGTCTTGTTGAAAAAGCTGAAATGCTCTGGCAGATTTGGCGCGGATTTCCTCGGATAAGAGGCGGTAGGTTTTTTTGAAACGCTCCGTTCGTCTGTAGATCATGCTTCATCATCCAAATCGGCTAGAAAGTCCTCTATGGTTTGGAAATCTTGCACTCGTCCGGCGCGAATATCCTCTTCAGCTTCTCGCTCTCCCTGCTGCCAGCGTTCAGTCCAGAAGTATGCCTGGTCGCGGTCAATGGCGATCTTAGGCAGGAGGCGCAACGATCCATCCTGTTCAATGGTTGCCTCAAGCAAATCGCCTTCTTTTAATTGGGCTTGGCGGCGTAACGCTGCCGGGAGCGTTATCTGCCCATTACTACGAATTTGAAGAACAGTAGCAGTCATAGGATACCTCTTATCAGAATATGAATTCTCAGATTTAGCATATCATATTCTGGTCATCTTAGTCAAGAAAGATATTGATCCCCCGTGTTGTATTGAATGGGAAGAGACATTTTTGATAAATAAGGTATAATCTTCCTATTCACTTTGCTTATTTCGTATTTATCAGTTAATAAATTAGCCAGGGAGTTAACTTAATTCAATGAAAGCTGAAGATCTAGTTAGCGGGGGACAAGACAAAACCGGAATCTTGAATGAGATCAGCAGGCTGCCGGCAGATTTTCGTTGCCTGGTCAAAGAACTTTCCTTCCAATTGCTTAGACACTGGATTGAGTGTTTATGTGTCTGCCTCTGCGCCATAGTCCTCGGCATTTGGTTGGCACAGCATGTAAACGGTCTTTCCGGTTGGGGAGATCCTCTCACCTATATCCATCTGGCTTTCAACCGCAATACCTACCTGGGCAGATCCACCCACATCTACTTATTAGCGCCGTTTGTGTGGTTCTCCAATTCAATCATCAGCGGAGCCAATGCCTTCAGCGCAACCGTCGTTTCCATGATTTTTATGCTGACCTATACGGTCTCCCGCTATCTTTCCCGCAGCATGCTGGTTGGGATTGTATCTATATTGATCCTGTGGGCGCAGCCGTACTGGGTGACCCACGCTGGCGATCCTTCCGCGGACTATACGGTGGCAATGTTCTCAGTTCTGGTGATCCTCATTTTCCTGTTCGCCGTCCAAAACGACCCCATGCGTAATATTGTCTTGCTTGGGATGGGATGTGCGTTATACTTCACCTTTCACGCCAAAGAAATCAATGCCACCATGCTGCTGCCGCTTGGATTGGGGCTGGGTTTCGGCGGAGCAGGGCAGCCATTTTCATTAAATCGCCTTGTTCGAGATATTCTCTTTATTTCTATGGGAATTCTTTTGGGGATAGTGGGATTAATGATCCTCGATACGCTCATCACCCACGACCCGTTACGTTCGATCCGTATCGATACCTGGATGCAGTATATGCAAAAGGCATCCATTCCCGAAAGCCAATCTCTGCGGGAGACCCTTCCCTGGCTTTATAAAGAAGTCAACCGCTATGCACAACTAGCCATGCAGTGGGAATCCTTGACGTCGCTGCTGCTGTATATCATCTCAATCCAGGTTTTCAATCGTTACAGCCGTTCACAGCGCGTCGTATGGCTGATCCCCCTGACCCAGATTTTGATCTGGGCGGCAGTGATGAGTGTTGCCAGCCAGGGATCGTCCTTAAGACATTTCTTCCCGGCGATGGTGGTGATCAGTATTTGCGCCGCGCAGGTTTTCACTCCCATCGCACACAAAACAGTCAGAGACAAGCTGGTGCTGCTTATCTCGTCCGCCCTCGCCGTGATTCTGGCGATAATTTATTATAACCATTGGTTCGATCTTGTGGCACAGAGTGGCTGGAGTAAAGAGAACGCGCTCAATACGATTTTCAGTCCGCTGCTGCTTTCGGCTTTATTGATTACAATCTTTCTGAGTGGCGGTAAATGGAAACCAATACTATTTGGCGTACCGCTTTTCTGCTTGCTTACGTTAACTGCGAATGCCAGTGTTGCCAATGGGCTATATCTGCAGCAGGGGCGCCCCGGAAACAATACAGACCTCTTTTACCCCCTTGAAACATTCAAAAATGAGCTGTCTTTCTCTCCAGATATGAACATATTTGTCTCAAAGCAGACCACCAACGAAAACTTCTTCTATCCCTATTATGAAGTTACTTCCTGGCTTTTCGAGATCTATCTCAAGAAACATACCAACCAATTCACCCTGACGCAGGAAAACCTGAAGAAATACGTTCAGGACTATAACCGTTACCGCTATGCCTTTGTTACCAGTACCGAATGGAATAGCCTGCCGGCTGCCACTCGCAAGGTGATTGAGCAGGGGCACCGCGTTCTATCAGACCCGGCGAAAAGGATCATCCTGATCAAGGTTGATTAATAACCAGGAAGCTGACGGCGGCGAAAGGTGGCTCCTGAACCTGGTTCTAACTTCTTATTTGAAAAATACCATATCAAGTGATATACTATAATTGTTTTACGATTAAGGATCGTTCACAGAAGGGTAAATATTTATGGAAATAACCACGTTATCTTCAAAATACCAGGTGGTCATTCCCAAAAAAATACGCGAGCAGTTTCACCTCAAACCAGGGCAAAAGCTTGTATTTATTCCCTATAAAAACAGCCTGCGCTTGGT
>JBAXBF010000365.1:0-3430 GCA_037142095.1 Chloroflexota bacterium | reverse complement strand
CAAATTATGAGGAAAAGCCCTCCTATGAAAAGAAGGTATTGTGGTTTCTTTGTCATATCTGAACCGATGAAGACAATTAGAACCAGAATCCCGATGATAAAGAAAAAATTTCCAATCCGCGCACGCATGATGCTATTTTAGCATAATATTAAGAGAATGTGATCATTAAATCCATGAAAAAAGTTTAATAGTTTTATAATCATAGTGCTTGTAAATTTGTGTTATGATAATAACGGATAAGTTGTTTAAGGTGTGGTAAATTCTTAGGTATTCTTAAAAATACCCTCTTTAGAAAATAAATTACGGAGATGGTTAGGATGAAGAATGTTTTATATATATATGCTGTGCTTACCAGAAATATTTTATGGTTAGTACAGGTAAGTTTGATTACAATAGTCTTGTTTTCCTTGGCGTTGCCAGCTTATGCTGCACCGATAAGACAAGAACCAACGTCTGATCCCAATGAAACTTCACCAGTAACTATCACTGAATATCCATTATCTTCTGGTCATGAAGAGAGTTCCTTAGTTACACTGGCTGAGGGAGTGGTCACAGTTACTGAAGTACCGTCTACATCTACGCCTACACCGGACGGGAGTTCAGAAGTTTTACCTGCTTCCGATGTATCAACACCAACTTGGGGGAGAGGTCCTGAAGTCACTGTTACTACGACTCCTACCCCTATAGCAACTAGGACGGAAGACGTCAATATGGATTTAGATCTCCTCGGTATGGAAATTGTTGGGGGATATGAAGTTAGCCCACAAGGGAAATATTATTGGCAGGTAGCACTTGTACGTGGAGGTGAAACCGATTTATTCCAAGCTCAATTTTGTGGTGGGTCGCTCATAGCGCGCCAATGGGTTTTGACTGCCGCACATTGTGTCGTTCCTTTTTCTGCCAGTCAGATCGATATTGTAGCGGGGATTCATAATTTGGCAACAGGAGTTGGATACCAAAGACGAACCGTGAGTCAATTAATTCCTCACCCTAGCTACAATGCTTCTATACATGATAATGATATTGCCCTTGTGCGTTTAAGTACACCTTTTATTTTAGGCGGCAGTGGTGCTAAAAAAGTTGGCACTATTCCGCTAGTATCTGCCACAATTGGGGAATTGGCGGCGAAATCAGCTATCGTCACGGGTTGGGGAAAAACATTAAGGAAGCAACCACTCCCATCACATACAGATTATCCTGTTGCATTAAGGTATGTTAGTGTGCCGATCCTATCAAATACCGTGTGTAACAATCCTCCAAGTGTTAATGCTGGACATATCACAACCAATATGTTGTGTGCGGGTAACTTCACGAATGGAGGTGTTGACTCATGTCAGGGAGACAGCGGTGGACCTTTGGCGATTTTAGATGGCGTGAATTATAAATTAGCGGGAATTGTTGGATGGGGCTATGGTTGCGCTGAGGCATATGCTCCAGGTGTATATACACGCGTGTCAAGATATACAAATTGGGTGAATGCTTACCTCGCTCCACCTCCCCCCACCGTCTTGGTAGCTCCATCCGGTACAGTGACTACGACATTACCGACATTCACGTGGAACGCAGTGCCTGGTTCCACATTATACACATTGCTGATAAAAAATGCATCCAATGGTGTTGTTTCCCAGAAACAATATAGCAATACTTCTGTACATTGCCTGAGTGGGAGCGGCAGATGTTATATTGCCTCGCCTGTAACGTTGGCAAAGGGTATATACAAATGGTATGTTCGCACCCAAAATAGTTATTCCGGAGCCGGTTCCTGGAGTATTCCGAAAGATATCACGATCACTTCATTGGGAAAAGCCACCTTGGTATCAACAATAGGGACGACCTATACCACAAAGCCAGTTTTCAAATGGAATCCTGTGTTATATGCTACTGGATATAACCTGTTGATCAATAAAGGAACAACCCGGCTGACACTTCAAAAGTACACTGTCTCTCAGGCTGGATGCGCGAGCGGTATTTGTTCGGTTGCATCACCGGTTAGTCTTCCCGTTGCGAATTATTCTTGGTTCATCCAATCTTATAATTCATACAGTACGGGTCCATGGAGTAATGCTGCCAGCTTATATGTGAGATCAACAAGTGTAAATCAATAACTCTTCATTTTTGTACTCTTCAGATCAGTAATCTAGCGTCAGAATTAATAAACAACCTCCCCTTTCGACAGCAGGGGAGGTTTTGTCGTTTCTAATCAAGAACTGTAGATTGGTTAAATTTCTTCTTGCCAACTATCGGCATCATATGGTGGCAGCTCACAGCGCAGAGGTCTATCCTGCCGTGTGCCAAGAGCATATCCTGCTTGGATGAGATTTTGAATCTCACTGCTGCCTTCATAAATGACAGCCCCTTTTGAATTACGTAAATATCGCTCGACGTTATATTCATCACTGAAGCCATAGGCTCCATGAATCTGTACCGCCTCACTAGCAGCTTCAAAAGACGCATCGGTGGAAAACCACTTAGCCACAGATGTTTGGCGTGTATTCCGAATGCCCATATTTTTACACCAACCAGCTTGTAGGTAAAGAAGACGCGATGCTTCATAGTCACGTGCCATCCTGGCAATTTTTGCCTGGATGAGTTGGTGTGTGCTGATCGGTTCACCAAAGGCTTTTCGTTCCTGAGAGTATGTTACGCTAGCTTCGAGGGATGCTCGGATCAGTCCCGTTGCACCAGCAGCGACTGTATAACGTCCATTATCGAATGCCGACATGGTGATTTTGAATCCTTCACCTTCTTCTCCAATGCGGTTTTCAACAGGAACTTTTACATCTTGGAATGCAATCCAACCGGTTGAGCCAGCGCGTACTCCCAACTTTCCGTGAATATCTCCCGTCGTTACACCTGGAGAATGGAGGTCAACTAAAAATGTGGAGAGTCCTTCGCTGAGTTTCTTATTATCTGCCGATGTACGCATCGTTACGATAGCATAATCGGCTTTAGTTGCCAGAGATATCCACATCTTCTCACCATTGAAAACATAATGGTCGCCTGCGCGGCGCGCAGTTGCCTGGATATTGGCGAAATCGGAACCTGCACCTGGTTCGGTGAAAACGCCCGCACCGATCTTTTCACCTTTTGCAAGAGGTGTGAGTAACCGTTTTTTTTGTTCATCTGTACCCCACTGTAAAATAGTCATACAGCATAAACCGACATGTACAGAAAGAACGACACGCAGTGTGGTATCTACAACCTCCATTTCTTCACAAGTTAATCCTAGAGAGATGTAATCCATTCCTTGACCACCGTAACGCACAGGTAAGCAGATACCCAGGATACCTAACTCAGCCATGCGAGGCAGAATAAAAGGCGGCATTTCTTGCTTTTGGTCGGCTTCTTTAATCACTGGCGAAACTTCTTTCTGTACAAAGTCTCGCACCATCTTTTGTACCATCAGATGTTCTTCAGATAGTTGAAAATC
>JBAXBF010000364.1:0-3431 GCA_037142095.1 Chloroflexota bacterium | reverse complement strand
TGAGGGGTTGTTCCAGATTTATATTAACTCAAAAAGGATTGGCTAATTACTTTCCTCTTATTTCCTCATGTGATATCAATGGACAAATCTATACACCCTTCAAGAGAATGTTGACCTTAACCTTTTAATAATTGAGAGGCTATGTCGAACGATTAGGAGACAACTTTCCGATTTGGTTGAAATATTTTGAGATAATGAGCGCCCAGGCTCTGTTTTCATTGTTCATCGCATTGTGCATTTATGGATTCTTTAAACTTGGAGATGTATCTAGTGCCTCGTCTGGGCGTAATCACCAGAGAGAAATTCGATCCAAACCGAAGATTCACACAAAAAAACCTTTGAAAGCACTAATTGGAGGAACTCTTTTTCAGGGTGATAGTCTATTTAGAATGCCTCCTTCCACACAACGCGACCGCCTTATCTTACTTGCGCTTGGTATCTTTTTCATACCTTGTTTTGCCTACTTATTCCGGCTCTTGATGTATCGTTATTTATACCCGTACATCCGACTCGGTCCGCGCGATGGAAGTTCGGGTGAAAATTTAACCTTCAAAATCTTTATTTTCTATATCGTGTAGTGCTTTGTCAATCATTCTTAAGCCAAAACGGACAAGAATACACTCTATAACAACTTCAGAAATTCAACTAAAGGAAGCATACATTTTGCATGCAATCCGTAACCAGCAAAACTAGCTACATAAAACTTGAGATAAAATAGCTGTGACTGTGCATATTTTTCAATTTCGGGATCACTTAGAATTGTTTTTAACTTCGGACTTCGTGGATTATGGTTGGCTAAGATAAAAATCACTTCAGGTTTTTCGTCAGCATTCAGTTTAACCTTTGCATTACTTGTGCCTTTATTAAATTTCAACAATCCAAGTTCATCAAGTTGATTAAACTGGCTTTCCATGGTTTCCAATAACCTTACGTAACTTTCTTGATTTGAGACCAATTGTTCCATATCTTTAAGATGCTTGAGCAGGCCTGCACTGCCAGTAAGTGCATTGTCACCATATTTCATCTCAATCAAAGCAGCTTTACAGTTACTACCGTTTTTTCGCTGGGCTGCCAACCAGCGGATGGCCATAATATCAAATCTAGCATAAGGTTCAGTAACTTCGATATCCGAAACGAAATATTCGCTTTCATTCGAAATGGTCGAATTGTTATTTTCACGAGCAATCAACTGTTGAAACTCTCTCTCTGCCTTGCCATAAGTTGAGAAATATTCGTCCATAATATTCTTGCGGCTTGGGAATGAATCGATCCAACTTCTTGAATCGTTCTGATTGTTAATCTCAGTTGGAGAATCAGGAATGAGAAGCCCTGATTTATTGTATTGGTCATCAAATGAAGCTTGATAAAAACCTTTGTTATGCTCCTTTATATTGAGAATATTTCCACCGCGATAGTAAATATTGATGAAATTTTCTCGAATTGCCAGCATTAATGTATGGTCTTTTTTTACTCGTGTTAAGATCGGGTATAGCACACCATCGGAATCAACAAGATCACCCATAAATTTAGCAGATAACTTTCTCATTTAAACCTCCCACCAATCGTTATCATTATGAACTTCCACATTTTTAAATAACTCACTATATCGTTCAGGGAAAAAGGTGTGGATTGGAACCACCTTGAGCGGATTGATTGCTGTCACCAGCTTCTGTAGATCTACGGGACTAGCATGTCCCGAAGTGTGAATACTGATTTTTGGGATGGCATTCCGCTCCAACCATTCTTTTAGCTTATTGTAAGAGTCTTTTTCCCAATATCCCTCCCATTGAGAATAAATATAAGTGGCTCCTTTCAAACAATTACCCCGCTCGAGGTCAGAACAATGCAGGGGGCGAAAAAGCAATGTGGATTTGCTCTGTGCCTCATGCAAATTCTCAATGAAAATACGATTTGCCGCATGGTGTTTGAGAAGATCAAACCAGGCGTTATTTTTGATCTGGATGCGTTGAGCTTGGGGGATGAACAACGCGACCTCTGGCCAGTTGGATTGGGGGATATGAATGTTACCAGTTGCTTCTAGAATGGCAGCTGTGTAAAGATCGATAATTAGTTTTCTACCTGTCCGTTTGCAAGCACGCAAGATGGAAACAACTCGATCAATATTTTGGGCGGAAGTATGAACTAGCGCCAAACCTTCGGTAGCGGAAAAAGCCTGCACAAGTTGTGTCTCAATATCAGCTTCAGTGGGAAAATGTTGGTCGTCATTGAGCCTTCCTAGTGAAGATCCTTCCAAAAGTAGAGTATCGATATTCGTAGGAGGATATGCAACCAGGTGCTCGAACAGGGCTGCCTTACGGCCATGAGCACGAAGATCGCCGCTATAGAAGAGGTGTTTTCCATCACTCTCAACTAAGAGTGCATAGGCATCATATGCCGAGTGATCGACAAGAAAGGGGGTGATTTGAAAAGGGTCCACTTCAAAATATTGCCCGGATTGGTAATCCCATCCCTGTGAGGGAACAGGCCAGTTGCCAGGTAAGAAAGGCGCGGCAGCAGCCAGGATGCGGCGAGCAGCAGGTCCCATGCCAACAGGAATCATCGGTGAGATATGAGTGAGCAAGCCGAAATGGTCGAGGTGCGGGTGGGAAATAAGGATACCTAGTAGAGATGCATCATTGCCGTCTAATCCGGAGATCTCAGGCAAGTATTGACTACTATTTTTTTCTGCATCCAATGGTAAGCCCAAATCAATAAGCAGCCGTTGACCTTGGCTTTCAACTTCGACACAGCTTCCGCCTATTTGTTTGCTTCCACGATGAATGCAGACTCGCAAGTGGTTTTTCCCATCTACACTAGTAGATATAAATTGGATGCATCATGTTGTTGGATAACTTTAACTCTTATCCAAAATCACATGAGTTGTTCTAATTCCACGATAATTTTTTTGACCGTTTCGGCAAATTCGGATATTTCTTCAGCGAGAATCTCAACCGTGGTACCAGGTTTCTCGCGACTCATTGAATCCGCATACGCTTCGTCGGCTACCGACAGATTGTGCCCAATTACGTGTCGTTTCTCAATGTTTAGTTTCATTAGATCCAACTCTTCCAGAGTAAGTACGCTGAACGGATCAAGTGAAAGTTTCTTGTACAGATCCTTAGCCCTATCCAAGTTCTGGAACCGGTTGCCAACTGCTCCCTTATCAATCATTTTTTCTGATTGATCTTTAGGGAAATTCTTTTTGATCATATATCTGTAAAATACTTTTTGATAAGTTTCAAATACAGTTACTACATCTTCGTGTGCATTCCCAAGAATTCGATAGGAAAGTTCACTGTTGTTAGTCTCCGCAACCTGCTCAGCCAAGTCTATTTGTTGAAGGATGAGCTCGATTTCGCGTTCAAAGTGCACGTGTAAATTTTTGCCTGCGATATCCCCAAATGTTCAGCAATTTCAGGCTGGCGCATCCC
>JBAXBF010000363.1:0-3451 GCA_037142095.1 Chloroflexota bacterium | reverse complement strand
GGTTGGCCAGGCAATGGCGGCAAAGGCACTTTGGCTGTCGGTTATAACGAAGGCTCGAATGTCGACCTGGGACGCGAGTTCACCAGTATGATTCTGGCGCAGCGTGGTTTTCAGGCAGCTTCACGTATGATCACGACTTCTGACGAAATGCTGCAGGAATTGGTAAACCTCAAGCGCTGATTTTTGGTATCTCTTTTATTAATAATGGGCGGTACCAACCGCCTATTATTTTTTTAACCGAAAAATTATCTTGGATTAAAATTGACTCAATATTCGGAATATGGTAAACAGAAACGCTATGATATAATTTGGAATAGGGAAAACGATATGAAAAAGATACTATACCTCATCATTCCATTCTTGTTAATATTATCTGCGTGTGCGTTGAAAGATTTGGGATTGCAGCCATTGGTAACAGCGGAACCGACAGTTTCCATACCGACCGCTCTCCAAAGCGGGAATACTACTCCCCAGCCTGAATCTTCCATAGCCGTGAATCTAGCCCAATCTGAACCCTCTCAAACAGCAATAGGTCTATCGCCTGTCGCAGATTCAGATTTGGAGGGGCTATTGAAAGATGCCAGCGTCATTTTTAATCGTGCCTTGAATGATATCGATTTTCTGATCGTAGTTCAAACAACAGTTAATATTCCATCTGGAAATATTGATAGCTTTTCGGCGCGGGTAGCAGGGAAATCTTATAACTGTACTGTATTAGAGCAATATACCAACCGCTTATACTGTGTGGGCGAACCCCCTCCCTCTGGAATGATGGCAACCCTGGAGATATTTTTGAAAACAAGTAAACAAGTCGTTTTTCAAGCCGCATTTACACCTGTGCCGCTTACGACCCCTATGTTATCCTCTCCTCAGCCAAGTGGAACTGTGCTAAGCGGTATGCCATCTCAGGCAGCTTCATCACAGCCCGCTTCCACAGAGCAGAGCGGCAGCGGGGTAGTTAACTTGCAGCCTGGTGGGGCAGTAGGTGGCGGTGTGGAAGATGCTGGAGGTGGCCGCGGACCGACTGCGACCAGTGAACCAAAGAAAGAGTAATCCTTCTTGTGAGTTTATTCTATGAAAAGTATACGCCGTGAAATCCTTACCTGGCAGGATGTCGATCGTCTCATTGACCATCTTTTGCCCCAATTCAATGTTGAAATTGATGAGATGATCATGATTACACGCGGCGGCATCATCCCAGGTGGATTATTAGCCGAAGCTTTGAACGTCAGACGCGTGTTGACTGCTGCAGTTGATTTCCCGGAAATGGGGGTTGAAATGATGATGCCCGCGAGCAAAACCCGCCAACGCGGAAGTGACCCGGGGATGTTTGCCTGGCCCTTTTTCCTCCAATTCCCGAATGAAAACCTATTGGCAGACAAGCGCATTCTCGTGGTGGATGATGTCTGGGGTTCTGGACGCACGATCATGGCGGTTAAGAACCGGGTTGAAGGTGCCAAAGGGATTCCATATTCCTGTGTTTTTCACTTCAACCCCAGCACGAACCGGTTTAAGAATAATCGCCCTGACTTCTATGCTGCCACCACAGACGCTTATATCGTTTATCCATGGGAGATGGACCGTGGAATGGATAAAATTCCACGCCCAGAGTTTCGGGGTTGAGTTGTATGCCAAGTGAAATCGAATCGCAAATGAATTGGTTGTTTCGTCCGGCAGAACGCCAGGACGCGGACGATATTCATCGCTTGCTCGGTTCGATTGCGGCAGCCGAAGGGAATATCTCCACAACGACTCGCGAAGATGTTGTTCAATTATTTGAGGATATCCGGATTGATCCGCCAGATGATTCGCGCCTGGTGTTCGATGATCAGCATGCTTTGGTTGGAGCCGCCTGGGTGGTGGTGAATCCCGCAGCCGAAGGACATGCCCACGCCGAATTGTGGTTTGATACCCATCCTGACTGTGAGTATAAAGGATTTATATTAGAAGCGTTGCTTACCTGGGCGGAAGAACGCGGCTCGCAGCGCATCCATCAAATCCATCCCGCAGCCGAGCTTCCGCGTTTTCTGTTGACCGCTTGCTGGCAGGATCATAATGACCGCGCCGTTTTACTCGACCGCCATGGATTTATCCCGCTGCGCTATTTCTATCGCATGCGGCGCGACCTGCAATTGCCCGTTCCTGAACCTGTGGTGCCGCCTGATCTGATCTTATGCACTTATCGCAGCGAGTTAAGTGAAGCCTTGCGCCAGGCGTATAACCAAATCTTTCGTGAGGATTGGAATTTTCAGTATGCCAATCCTGTAGACTGGCAGCGGCTCTATGTGGGACGCCAGGATTTCTTTCCAGAAAACACCTTTCTGGCAATGGCTGGCGATGAGATTGCTGGTTTTTCATTAAACCATGTTCATGGCATTCAGGCAGATCAGCAGGAAGGCTTCATCACTTATATCGGTACGCACGAGAACTGGCGTAAGCGCGGCGTGGCAACGATTCTGCTAAATGCTTCGCTGCGTGCTTTTCAGCAGCGGGGTTTGCCTTCGGCTTCGTTGGCAGTGGATACGGATAATCCCAATGAAGCTTTCACCCTGTACCGCAAGCAGGGCTTTATGCCGCAGCGTATCCTGGTTCATTATCTGAAACAGGTTTGAAAGAAAATCCCTCTTTGATAAGAGGGCGTAAGGTTAGCTCAGCAGTGGGCAGGGGGAATTTTAGAGAACCAATCCAGAGGCTCGCACGAGGATGATTGCCCATAGAGAGAACAACGCTCCGGTAAGGGCACCGGTGCAAGCCTGAGAGAGCGTGTGCCGTCCCAGGTGGACGCGTGCCCAGATTACCAATGGTATGATTATAAAAACCGGTAGTGCTGCATAGCCTACCGCAGCCAGCAATAAAACTGCCAGCCCGCTGATGCTGCAGGCGTGACCGCTGATTTTCCAGCGCAGCGTAATGATCGCAAGGATGATCGTCTCCAAGGATGCCATCCCGGTAATGATGGTTATAGTGTCGGCAGCGCTTTGGGTGAACCAAACGGCTGCCCAGGCAAGCACTGAAAAGAGCGTGATGACGATCATCGGGCGGATGCGCTGGCTGTGGATGTTCATGTGAAAGTCGCTCAGGTAGCCGCGGCGGATCAACCATAGGGTGTAGAGAACCGGCAGGATGACTGCCAGGACAAGATAAATCCCGATTCGCCACGCCTGGACGTGCGTGTGCCAAGCGAAAAAAAATATCGTGAACAGGGAAATCACCACCGGACTGAAGATGCCCGATACCCAGATGGCTGCGCGTTCATCCAGCGATGGCGGTAAGTAGAGGATATCTGCCTCTTCGATTGTTGTGCTCATTTCATGGCTCAGGTCCATGGGTATATCTCCGTTTTGCGATGATGATAATTCATTTTCGCTAACCCCATTTTATCCCAATGTCAACAAATTGAAAAGGTTTATGTAACGATTATAAATGTAAGATTTCAAAAAAGTGCAAAAAA
>JBAXBF010000362.1:0-3456 GCA_037142095.1 Chloroflexota bacterium | reverse complement strand
CGCTGGGACGCTTCCGCCTGGAAGGCATCCCGCCTGCGCCACGCGGTGTCCCGCAAATCGAGGTCACTTTTGATATCGATGCCAACGGGATCATCAATGTTGGCGCCAAGGATAAGGCGACAGGTAAAGAACAGAAGGTTACGATCACGGCATCGACCAACCTGAATGAGAAAGAAATCGACCGCATGATGCGCGAGGCACGCGATCATGAAACGGATGATAAGAAACGGCGTGAATTGGTGGAAGCTCGCAATGCAGCCGATAGCCTGGCTTACCAGACCGAAAAGACGATCAAGGATCTGGGCGATAAATTACCCGCCAACGAGCGCGAAAGCATCCAGAGCAAGGTCACTGACCTGCGCGAGACGATGAAGTCTGAAGATGTTGCCAAAATCAAACAGAAGAGTGAAGAGCTGCAGAACGCTTTCTACGCCATCAGCCAGCAGCTTTATGCCCAACAGGGTGGTGCGGCAGGTGCCGGTGCACCAGGGGCAGCCCCGCAGAGCGGCGGTCCAGCAGCCGGCGGTTATCCGCCCAGTGGAGATGGCGGCGGCAGCAAGGGCGATGAAGGCGAAGTCGTCGAGGGCGAATTTCGAGAGGCATAAGCCTACTATATAAAAATCAAAAAAGGAGACATTTTATTAATGTCTCCTTTTTTATTTCGTCCAAGAAAAGACTCACAGGGAAACTTATTTTGCTTAATACTTTGATGTATAATATTGATGTAGTTAAGGAGATGAAAACAATGAAGTTTAAAGTAGTCTTAGAGGCAAGTGATGAAGGCGGTTATACCATCTTTGTACCTTCTTTACCTGGATGTATCAGTGAGGGAGAAACTATTTCCGAAGCGATTTCAAATATCCAAGATGCCATTGAACTCTACCTGGAACCTGTTGAAGACGATTGGGTATTCGAGGAATCTGCAATGGTGAAGGAAGTTGAAATTTGACACGAGTACCCAACCTTTCATACACCCAGATAATAAAAGCTTTACAGCGAGATGGATGGATTGTTGTTCGCCAACGCGGTAGTCACATTCGGATGCAGAAACATACGGATATAGAAGTACTTAAAATAACCATACCTGCTCACAAGCCAGTGAAACGATCAACATTAGCCCACATTTTGAAACAAGCCAGGTTGGATATTGAAACATTTCTTGATTTAGTATAAATTGAGTATAAAATTGGCATTACTTTTCTAATGCACAGCGTACGGCTTCGGCAAATTCATTCAGTCTGAAAGGTTTTTGAATAAAGCCAACCCCTTCGCTTAATACTTCGTGTTGGGTGATGATGTCAGCCGCATAACCCGACATGAACAAGCATCTTGTTTCTGGACAAATGGCTTTGATTTTCTCTGCCAAATCTCGACCGTTCATGCCCGGCATGACGACATCGGTGATCAACAGACGGATGGCAGAGCCATGCTCCTCTGCCAGTCTCAGCGCTTCTACAGGCGAGCTGGCTGCTAACACGGTGTATCCCAACTCCTCGAGCGTCTCCTGACTGAGCTGCAGCAACGCTTCCTCATCCTCAACAATCAAAACGGTTTCGTTTTCACCGGATGGTATATCTCCCGATAGATCCTTTTCATCACTAAAACTGATTTCTTCTTTAAAGCGAGGCAGGTAGATTTTGAAGACGCTTCCTTTTCCGGGCTGGCTGGTAACAAAAATGTAACCATCGTTCTGTTTAACGATGCCAAAGACCGTCGCCAGTCCCAAACCGGTACCTTTACCTATTTCTTTGGTAGTGAAAAAAGGTTCGAAAATGTGAGTCAGGATTTCCGGCTCCATGCCACAGCCGGTATCGGAAACGGTCAAGACAACATATTCGCCGGCAGGCATACCCGGATAGTGAAGATTATCTTCTGCGTTAAGAACCTCATTGTTCGTTTCAACCGTGATTTTTCCAATGTCAGCGATCGCATCACGGGCATTGATGAGCAGGTTGGCAAGAATCTGATTGATCTGCGAGGGGTCAAAAAGAGCCGCCCATAGATTCGTCCATGGCGTCCAGATCAACTCGATGTTTTCCCCGATCAGGCGGCGATGCATCCCGATCATATCTGTAATCGCGTTATTTAGATTGATCACCTTAAGGTTTACGGGCTGCTTACGGGCAAAAGTAAGGAGCTGGCGGGAGAGATCAGCCGAACGCTCAGCCGCCTGTAAGATTTCTCGGAGGTCAGAATAAACCGGCTCTTTGATGTCCAGCTTGGTCATGGCTGCTTCGCTACGCCCGATGATGATCCCCAGCATGTTGTTGTAATCATGTGCCACGCCGCCTGCCAGCCGACCGATAGACTCCAGCTTTTGCGATTGAAGTAATTGCTCCTGTAATTTATTTTTTTCCTCTTCGGCTTGTTTACGCTCGGTGATGTCATTTAAGACCACAGCGCATTGTCCAATTTGGGGAGAGTAGGCAAAAACTTCAAAATATAAGCCGGTCGCCTCGGCAAATTGCTCAAAATGATCCGATTTTCCCGTCAAAGCCACCTCGGAAAAACGGGTAAGCCAAACATCGAAGGTTGGGTTCGGAAAAAACAACTCGAGGTAGGTATGCCCCACCATTTCTTCTCGTTTTTTACGCCCGGCTCTGGATAAACACGCGGCATTAGCTTCCAAATAACGAATATCCAACGGGTTTCCGCTTTCGTCGCGAATAATCTCAACCACGAAGAAAGCCTCTTGCATATTTTCAAAGAGGCGGCGATAACGCGCCTCACTCGCTTTTATCAATTCTTCGGCTTGCTTTTGTTCGGTAATATCATTATTAATGCCAATCATTCGCTGCGGTTTGCCGTCCGCATCGCGCAGAACTTGTCCAAAAGATCTCAACCAGCGAATGGAACCATCTGGCAAAACCACGCGGAATTCCGTATTATATTCTTTTTCGCCGCGCAGAGACTGTTTAGATATTTCATCACTTTGAGCGCGATCATCGGGATGGAGACCCTTTAGCCAAGTCTCATAAGCGCCGGAAAAATCTTCTCTTTTAACACCGTATAATTCGTACATACGGTCATCCCAGACCAGATGGTCATGGATGATATCCCAATCCCAAACACCCAGGTGAGCGGCACGGGTTGCCAGATCAAACCGTTCCAGCAGATGGGCGATCTGCTCTTCGGCGCGTTTGCGATCAGTAATATCAATCGCAGTCCCAACAAAACGACTGGGCTTTCCATCCTCATAAAATGTATGACCCGTCAATTCCAAGCAACGCTCAATCCCGGTCTGAATACCAATCACCCGGTATTGGATAAAATATTTTCCCCCGCTGCTCGGATCATTCAAATTATCTACAGCAGCTTCGACGCGTTTTAAATCATCCGGGTGAATACCCTTGCGGAAAAGCTCAAGAGTAACCGGTGTACCGGGAGGCAGCCCCCAAAACTCGTATATGCGCTCATCCCAGATTAATTCATTGGTGCGATAATCCAATACATGGA
>JBAXBF010000361.1:0-3459 GCA_037142095.1 Chloroflexota bacterium | reverse complement strand
TTATTCGGTTAGAACAAAGGACCCGTACGGTATCATTATTGATTGGAGAAGACTAATGATTGACATAGTGCGCTGTATATGTGTATAATCCCCTTAAGATTTTAAAGTGGGTGCAAGCTCGCTTTTGATTCAAGTAACAGCAGGTCGCCTTAGGCGATCGGAAACCAAACATCGAAAGGGGGCTTTTTTGTTATTTATCGATCTGATATCTCCAAAAATTCTAATATGCTTGTCCACTTCCTTTTTTAGGAGGTATGATGATTAGTGTAGAAAAACGAGAAATTCTACCAGTATTAGCCAGTAGCAATTTTGGGAAAAATGAGATGTTTGCGCGAGGGGTATCGAGTATTGGGGGAACGATTAAAGCATTGTTTAATGAAGACGAAATAAAGCACGAGGTATTAGGTGCGAGTGGAGATGGATATCGATACGTGGCAGAGATATCAAAAAGGAAACTGGATGATCAACGCCGATTGGAGATACAACAAGGTGGTAATTCTGATTTTGCGATGTTTGTTTCGGATTCAATGATGATAATTGATGGTAAACCATTTAACAGAGATGGGAATTCTCCAGAGCAAATTCAGAAAGTTCTTGATGAAATCAACTCATCACGTAATATTGAATTTATTGGAGCGCTGTCTTTTGGTAGAAAATTTGGTGTTTCCAATTTTACCGTACTGACATATTTTACGGCTACAACATTCAAAGATGTTGATAGCTTGCCAATTAGCATATCAGATCTCCCAAACTTCTCTGAAAAATTTGAGGCTGGGTATATCTCTTGTACATCACACAATGGCAACTTTGAATATACGAAGAAGAAGCAAGTTGAAGGGATGGCAGATAATTTTGATATCTTTAGGCCATATATATCAGCATTAACACCAGAGCTTATCTCATTTGGTGAAAAAAGCGCAAGATTTGAGAAAGAATATGGGGCTATAGCTGAAGCTTTGATTGTTGATCATCCTTTTAACAATATGACATTTTATACAAGTTGTAATGAATCACAAGATGTGAATGCCTATTGCCGAATTCTTCAAGATGATAGTGATTATTTTGATATTCATGGTGGATCGTGTGCTCTATTTACTCTGGCTTTAGAGAAACAATTGAGAGATAGTGGGCTAGAAACGAAAATTGTTTTATACCCTTCCGATAGGCCAGTTGTAAAAAATGGACATAGCGGTATTCTGGCTGGAGATGGTAATGGTAGCTACTATTTTGACCCTGGAATGTCGATTCCATATCCAATACCCGTGAACGCCAACATCCCCTTATTCCCTTTTTCTTCTGGAACAGATGGCAAAGATATTTTAGTTAACGTAGCGGATGCCAATGGAGACTCATTGCCTGATTTGTATATAGTTAGGCGTAATGCTTGTGGGGTTGGTGCAGAGATGGAGGGTGAACCTATGTTGGCTAGCCAAGTTATGGATAGAGTTGCATATAAAGGTGTTGCCCCAGAAATTTTAAGAAAGTTTGAAAAAGTGAGGAAATTTGTAAAAATTGATTTTCATAATGCTGATGGTTCTAGGGCAGTGGGAATTCTACACAAGTTAAAATCGGAGAATTTCGTCGTAAAGATTGGGAAAGAACAAAATACCAATGAGATGACCCCAGAGCAGGTTAGTGAATACTTAATTGGTAGGTTTAGTAGATCTGATAAGCGTATCAATTATATTCTGGAACAAATTGAGAAGATTGTAGAATTGAATTAACTATATGAAAAATAATTATAAGTACATCCGCACCGGATCATTTGGTCAAAAAAAGATTTATTACCAATATGATGAATGCCCTGGCACAAAAATTTGCTATATATTCTTTCATGGATCATTCGGATCAGGATTTGAGCCAAAGCATCAATATCTGAGCGATGCGCTTGTAGGTGGTCGTTTTGGTAGTGTCTTGAGATATGAGACTTCCCGTCAAGTATATAAGTTCCATGAAAATATTGATGATTTTGAAAAATATAAAGAAACATTTAGAGGCAAGAGCTTTGCAGATGAATTATTTGACGTAAAAGAAGTTATAAAACGAATTCTTGATCTTGAAAATTCTAAAAATACTGAAACACATTTAATATTTATTGGATTTTCACTTGGTGGGACATTAGCTTCTTTTCTGATTAACGATTATCGAGAATATCTAAAGAAAATAATATTGTTTGGTAGCGGAATTACAACCCTTGCGGCCGGTGATCCAATACTAGAATCCTATCCAAGCAGCGATGTAATTCTCGGTAATTATAAAGGATATTCTGGTTCATTGGTGCTTGTACAGGGTAGTGAAGATACTGCAGTTCCGCAAGAGGCTGCTAGGAGGGTGATTTTTGAATCCTCAGACGCCAGAAGAAGAGAGTTGGTGATTATGAAAGGGATAAATCATCGATTCCGGACAATTAACGGAAAACTTGCTGAATTGGAGTTAAATCGAGAGTTACTAACAATAATCAAATCTGATATTTAATCTTTAGGCCGATGACGCGCTAGAAAATGAGAAAAAAAGCTGTGGATGCCTGCTGGGAGATGCTCTTTTTCAATCGGTGGTAGGTTTCCACTTTCATCTAATAAGAAAGGTTGTAAAGATTCTTTGTCGCCGCGACCTGTGGTAGCAAACGATTCTCCAACTTCTGAATAGTTGCACAAGATGACAGTCATCTCATAAAGCTCTTTTGCAAGTTCATCGGTGTTAATTGAAATCCTCCCTCGTTTCACGGATGTTTTGTTTTCCATTGTCGCTAAATATAAGTCATATGCCAAAATAAAGTATGCCTGGGACCAAAGAACGATGTCGTCTTGCTCATCTTCAAAATCATCTAGAGACATCTTATCTTCACCAGAGCTTTTGGTAGTCGCATTGTAGGCGTTAATTGCGAGTTTTTTATGCAAAGGCGAGAATTCTTGAGACACTTTCTCAATTTGCAAGAATTTTGATGGATCGATTGGATCTTCGGGGAACATTTTGGAAATGTCTGGTCCTTCTGGATACTCGGCTATTAGTGCTTTTACTCTGGAAAGAGCTGGTAAAACCCATGCATCTGTGATATCTACGTCTGTACGACACGAATCTGGAGATGCACTAGGAACATCTACGTAATGGCATTCGTCGCCTTTCCTGGGTATTGGGCCATCGTCTACGAGGATGTTTGCTCCATATGCAGGTGGAAACTTTGATTCCCCATTTTTAATTGAATATACCAATCGTGAATTTGCTTTTGAGTCGGGATTTTGGTCTATCCAATATGCAATTTTACGCTCGCGAGTATCTCTAGTCACTCTATTCTTTGACGGAAAAAATGTATTTAGATCTGGAAATAGTTTGCAAATACGCGAAACTCTGTCGTTTGTTGCCCAAGTGTCAAGTATGGGAACTAGGTTTAGTGCAACAAGTCCCTGAAGAAAAGTTATGGCACCAGGCCTTAAGAAATCATGTTGCCCATGCCTGTCAGGG
>JBAXBF010000360.1:0-3461 GCA_037142095.1 Chloroflexota bacterium | reverse complement strand
GACTTCCCCGTTTATCCGTTGGTGTGAAAGATGGTGATAAAGGATGTGGATAATTATCCTTTATCCGTCAAATCTATGGATTGAAATCTATTATTGAAAGATGGCTCACACTTATTCTGGAATAAGTCTCTAATATGGTTATCCATCGTGAAATAGATGATTTGCCAGTTCTGATGCGCTAATTCCAGCATTTCATCTATCAACCATTCACGGCGATTCCAATCTGAATGTTGGAATGCATCATCTAAGATGATAAAGAGGCTATCATGTCCCAAAAGTTTAGAGGCGAAGCCCAATCTTAAAGCTAAAAGTACTTGTTCTTGTGCACCTGTACTAAGGTTGCTAAGTGGATATTCATTATAAATGTCGGATACATATAAAATATCGTCTTTGATGTCCAGATTTTCATATCGCTTAGTTATCCGTTTTAATGGATTAATTACGTGTGGGGTCTGCAAACCTTCTGTAATCGTCTTCTTTTGTTCTTTCTGCAAAGATTGTAATTCTAGATTGAGTAAAATTCCAGCAATAATTTTGGCTGTAATATCTTGATACTTCTTAACATACTCAAATCTTTTTTGTTTCAAGTTCTCCACTACTTTGTCCAGAGGCGTAGTAATAACGTCACCAGTTTCCTGACATATAGCCTGCGCTAATGATGCTAGAGAAGCGTTTTCCGCCTCCATTTGTAACTTTAACTGAGATATTTTGTTATTCAATTCTTCTTCTGTGACTTTATTATAAGGTTCACCGTCATATTGAGAGAGATAATCTGAGGGAATAATATGTAACCCCAATAGTTCGTTATTTTTGTGTTCGCGCTGTGTTTTAAACTCCCTAAGCTGGTTACGTACCCCCGTTATTTTATCATTCCAAAATTCTGGTTTGGGTTTATCACCAATCAGAGAGTCAAAATGGGTTAATATTTCAAGACGCAAATTGTCCAGTTCCGCCTGTCCTTTCTCAATTTCAGTTATGAGGGTACTGGATTCATAGTAATCTTTCTCTATGCTGTCTTTTACTTCACCCATATCGGCTACATTGGTTAACTTTCTACCAAAACGGTTTTCAAATTCAGCAGACAGTTCTTCTATTTCATGAATATCTACGGCATGATCAACCATATCGTGCGTCTTTTTAAAGTAGATCCATCCCAAAATCAAACTGATGATGACCAAGAAAGCCTGTAATAAAGTTACGAGTAGACTTACGATGATAATTTGGATTCCTTTGAAAAGGGTTCCTGCAACAGGAGCAAGAAAACCTGATAGCAGCGTAAGAATAAGTAGACCAATAATTAGAATTGGAAAAACAAGGGATGGTTTCGATGCCCCAGTTATTGTCCTTTTTTCGTAAGCATCGATAGCATTCTTCAGCCAAAGAAAATGAACACTGTTCGTTTCTTTCTCTTTTTGCCGTACACTACGACTTATCAGTTCGCTTTCTTTATTTTTGTATATTCCGACCCGTTCAGCAAGGGTATTAACAGCACTTTCGGGCAGTAATTCAATTTTTTCATCGAGAATGGTGATTTGTTGCGCAATTTGATAAGCCAGGTGGCGTTTGGCATTGCATATCTGCTCATACTCACTTTCCGCATCCCTTAGTTTCATGGAAAGGGTTTGCCTTTGACCGCCTGAATAATAGCTATCAATCTTATTAAAAATATCATCAATCGCCTTTATGCGAGACAAGTGAGCTGTCCGGTCTTTAATTTCACCTTGAAGTTTTCCATTGATTTGACTATTTTCTATATTGGAGGTCTGAATAGTACTACTAATTCTTTTTTGGATTTCATCCAATGTTTTTTCGTTAGAAAGGTATTCTTTAAGAATGGCATAATTGACTCCACCCGGTGTACCTTTTGCCATTGCCAATTCACCACCCTTAACAATCAGGAGGCGGCTTAGGTGAATAGGTAACGCTTGCCCCTTATCTACCCAATAATCATCCAATTTTTTCTTGGATGTTGGCGAAAAATACAATGGTTCAGTGGTTAACCCTGATAGAAGAATTTGACCACTGGCATTATTCTCGCGCAAATCCCAAATCGATGGTTTCTCCATCTTGAATAAAGAGTTGAGGATAAACTCAACAAGATGGGTTTTTCCACGTTCGTTATGTCCAAAAATTAGATTAATATCCCCAAAACTCATGTTAAGTTCGGTAATCGGTCCAAGATTCTTAACGTTGACTTTCTCGATTCTTATTGGCATATTGTTTTATCTTTCGAATATTGTCTTTAAAGCGGCTAATAAAATCTGCTCTTTATTAATTTCAGGCTCGGATGAGCTATTCACCCATTCGAGGTTTTCAATCCTTTTTTGGACATTCATTGCAATTTGACTGCGTGTAGAGTCGATAGCTATGTTTACCTCATCTAAATCAGGTTCAGCATAAAGCGGATATCCTTCCAGAGTAGATTTGATCGTCTCCATTAACTCTTTTTTATTAGACGAATAGCCGTTTACCTTCAAGCGGATTTGAACTTTGGCTTTATCTTTTTCTCCTATTTTCCACCGGCTTATACGTTCCATTATTTTGTCTCGAAGATATTTCTTCTCGTCTTCAACTGGCAAAATAGTAAGAGTTTCATCTAAGTAAATGATATTTGTATCTACTTTTATCGAATCAACATCGTTTGTTTCAATATCATATACCAAAAACCGGCGATACCCCATTTCAGTAATATTTAAACCACATGGCGAACCGGTAAAATATACGGTTTGGATATTCGTGGGTATATGGATATGACCTAAAAATACTTTTAAAGGCTGATAGGTTTGCAGGTCTTTACGCATAAGCGGCATATATACACCACTTTCATAAGCATTGCCTTCACGTAGTCTGTCCGAAAAATCTCCGTGCCCAATTAGAATCCAGGAACCATTTGGCAAGTTTTCGATTTGTTCTGCTACGCGCTTTCCCATTGTCATATTTGCCTCGTAGGGTAAAAAAAGGAAAGTGGGACTTTGCTGATTAAAGCGATGAATGGTTGGTTGTGTAAAAATATGTACATTCTTGGCTGTGAACCATTTATCGTTGATGTCTTCGTCATGATTGCCAGGAATTATATAAATTTGAATTTGATTGTACTTTGAGTCTTTACAGACTTTTTCGAACTCAGAATAATTTCTTAATGAGGCATCGAATAAATCACCAGCGATAATAAGATGTTCTATTTTCATTTCAAGCATTTGAGTTAAGATATTCTCAAACGCATTAAAGCGCTCAGGGTATTTCTCTTGGCTGGTCAGGTGGTTGTCTGCGGTAATGGCTAGTTTCATGCTTAACATCCTGCAAGGCAACGAACAAATTCGCAATGCTCATAGCCGTTTATATATTGAATAATCAAATTAGAAATTCTGCTTTAGAAAAGTATATCAAATATTGCACTTTTTTTCAACTTCAAAATAAATCTTTCTTACTATTTTAATCCCATCTGCGAAATCCATCAATCT
>JBAXBF010000359.1:0-3462 GCA_037142095.1 Chloroflexota bacterium | reverse complement strand
ATTTGTTCTGCCTGTTCAAACTCTTGTGGCGTATTGACATTGAAAAAAGATATTACTTCCGATGGGGTGACTCTCCATTCTCGAACGGTAATCTGAGAAAACCATGCAGTTACCTTTAGGATATCATTATCAATGGAAGCCTTTATATAAGGGAGACAAGTATCTTGGCGATAAACAGCATAAAGAGGTTCCAGTCCGTTTTGGCTGTAAGGGAGAAATACATCTCCCCCAACTTGGTTCAATTCCTTGAAGCCGTGAAGGATTATATCTGGATTGCAGAAGGGTAAGTCACAGGCTGTAATTGAAACAAGTGGGTATGTTGCCTGCTTCAAAGAAGTATACAATCCTCCCAATGCACCTTTACCCGGGATTATATCGCATACAAGATGAATGGGGTAAAGATTTTCAAGAAAATAGTACTTCGAGGGGTAATTTGTAACAACGAGGATTTCGGCAGGGACAAACGAATCGAGGATGCGAGCTAATATATGTTCAATAAGAGGCTTCCCAAGGAACAACATGAGAGCTTTGTCTTGACCCATGCGTGTCGAAAGACCACCAGCTTGGATTGCAAGTGTTATGTCAATCATGGATATTTATTAACCCCACACGACGACTCTTTTATCATCAACATTAATCACTCTGACTGGTACTCCGTACAAGGCTGAAAGTTTTTCTGTATGTAGGACATCCTCTAGTTTGCCAGTCTCCTGGATACTACCGTCTTTAATAAGGATTAGATGTGTCGCTACAGACGAAGCCAACTCGGCTTCATGGGTGGTGAATATTATGGTAACTCCCTGTTGAGCAAGGGTTCGAATCAGGTTAATTAGCTTAATTTTATTACCCAAATCAAGATGGGATGAAGGTTCATCCAAAAGCAAGATGCGCGGTTGCTGTGCTAATGCACGCGCCATCAAAAGAAGTTGGCGTTCTCCACCACTGAGATTTAAGGCTGAGCGGTGCTGTAAATTTTCTAATCCAACTTGGATGAGTGCCTCGGATGCGATATGGATATCCACTTCACCTGGCATATCCAATGGGTTTAAATAAGGAGCACGCCCCAAGAGTACATATTCTAGCAAGGTGAAATCAAAGGAAATATGTTCTGTTTGGGGTACGAGTCCCATCCATCGACCCAATTCACGCCGCGAATAATCACTTAATCGACGATCATCAAGTAAGATTTTACCTTGGTGAGGCTTTAGCCATCCTAAAGCAAGATATAAGAGCGTAGTCTTTCCAACGCCATTAGGCCCGAGGATTGAGGTTACCGAACCGCTTGGAATCTCTAAAGAGAGATTGGTCAATACCAAATTGCCATCCGCTTGATAACGAAAAGCGACTGAATCAAAAGTTAGAATAGATCTATTCATTTAGGTATTGATAATGTTTGTCTGATCATCAGGATTAAAAAGATAGTGGCGCCAAGAAAAGCAGTCAAGATACCTAAAGGAATTTCACCTGGCAAAATGACACGTGCTAGATCATCGCAGAAAAGGGAGAACAAACCACCAATTAGCATCGCGGCAGGAAGGGAATAGCGTGCGTCAGCACCAAATAATCGTCTGGCGATGTGGGGTATGATTAAACCAACCCAACCGACCATTCCACTGACAGAGATGACGGCGGCTGTGGCAATCGTCGCCACCAGGAGCAAAAGCGATCTTTCTTTGCCTGGAGTAATTCCTAGAGAATGAGAAGTTTCATCGTTTAACGAGAGCAAGTTAATTCTCCACCGCATAAGAAAGAGAAATATTAAGCTCAGTACCACAATAATCGAAATAGAAGAAAGCCTCTCCCAAGTGATGCCCCATAATCCACCTAGAAGCCAGAAGGTGATTTCTGGTAGTTGGCTGAGGGGATCCGCTAAATACTTAAGGATACCTAATCCCGCAGAAAAAAGAGCAGAAATTACGATGCCAGATAAAACGAGACGAAGAACCCAGCCTCCAAAGTGGATTCTGCGGGCTACAAAATATGAAAGTGCCAAACCGGATAGAGCAAATATGGCAGCGGTAACTTGGATTAACCAGGCAGCATTTCCCAGAAAGATTATGCCGAATGCAGTTCCAAATGCTGCGCCTTGCGAAACACCAAGAAAGCCGGGTTCTACCAGCGGATTACCGAAGATCATTTGAAATATTGTTCCGGCAGTCGAAAGTACCATACCTAAGAGAACAGCGCTGATAATCCGTGGCAGCCGGAGATTAAAAACCAATTGTTGAGCCAAAGTATCTTGAATTATTCGCTGTGGGGATATCAATCCTGGTTCTGGATATCTGCCAAGGAATAGCGAAAAAATAAAAGAAAGAATGAGCAGGGTAAGAAGTCCCCATAAAGCGAGATTACGCGAATGAATCGTTGGCATGATGGTTTTTAATAATAGGCATAATTTCTAATTCTCTATGTCGCCTTTTAGTAACGGAAGAATGTGTTCATTCACTTGTTTATTATCCAGGTTATACAACGTATTGTAGAAGGAAAGAATTTCTTTTTTTATGTCCATATCTTGAAATAGATTGGGATGGATTTTTTGCGCTAACCAGAGTTGACCGAGTATCCAGCGAGTGTCTGGCTGATCCCAACTAAAGAAATCGGATACGAAGCCATAAATTTTACCTTCTTTAACTGCACGGATATTTTTCCATTGATCATTCGTTTTAAGTTTAGCAACAACTTCGTTGACATTATTAAAATAGGCGATAATGAATACCATGTCTGCATCCCATGAAGCGATTTGCTCAAGACTGACTTTTGTCCATCCTTTACCAGGATTTGCACCCTTCCAGATTGGGATACCGCCAGATTGTTCAACCATTATAGTTTGGATCCAATTCATTGGCGGAACATTAAATGCTACCTGTCCATCCTTATCAGAATAATAAAGGAGCAGCACCTTCGGTTTATTGTTTGCATTATCTTTGCTTATTATTTGATTTACTTGGTCGATATGCTGCTGGTAGAAATTGATTATTTCGTTTGCTCGGTTTTCATTTTGAAAGAGATATCCAATGATTCTTAAATCGCGTTGGTACTGTTCAGGTGTTTCAAAATCAAGATAAACAACAGGTATGTTGATAGCTTCAATTGATTTCCCCAAACTTTCTGCCAGGTAACTTTTCATCAAAACGACTTGTGGTTTCATAGCTGCTATTTGTTCAACACTAGCATCGCTTGCGAGGAGTAGTTTATCGCTATATTTAGCGTCAAGTAGAGGAAACCAGTCCGTTTTAGTGGCTTGTCCCATATCCCCTAAAGCAATAATCCGGGTGGCGGCTTCTGGAAAAGTATAAAGAGCATCGGCAATTGTAAATAAAGATTTACCGACTACGAGAACTCGTTTCGGTATACGGCTAAATTTAATTTCTCTATTCAGAGCATCTTTAATAATTAATTCATCTTTAGGTTCTTCAACTGTTTTTCCTGCCACTGGACTAGTGGCTGTTCTTTCTTGAGGTG
>JBAXBF010000358.1:0-3472 GCA_037142095.1 Chloroflexota bacterium | reverse complement strand
CAACAGACAATACGCGAACATCTCGGCGACAGGTTCGATGTGTTTGGCGTAGAACAGCAGGATATCGTCATAATTACGTGCCCCGATTGTAGAGGTGGCAGCAGGGATCGAAGCGTAAAGGGGATGAGCTTATACAGATGACTCGACCCAAATGGCGAGCTAAAAATCCTCATTTTACGGATGACATGTCCCCCACTATAGACTATAATATGTACTGTAAAACAATTGCCTCTTTTGTTATCTATGAAAATAATTATTAATTTGATCCTATTTAGCAGACCATCCAATATAGTGTAAGTGTTTCACGATACACGATTTCCCCGCTGTTGAGATGGGGATTTCAATCTTCGTGATTGGAACAATTATGACCTACACCCCCTATGTAATCCCGGCGTTGGTAGGCGCAATCATCCTGATCTGGCTGGCGCTGTATGTGCGGCGTTTCAAAGAAGTGCCGACCGCCCAAATTTTCAGTCTGATGACCGCGATGATGGCGTTAAGGAATCTCAACCAAGCCCTGGAATACTCGGCGACCTCACTTAATTGGGCAATTCCTGTGGTACAACTCCGCCCAATACTTAATCAGATATTTACCTTCGTCGAACTGGCGATGGTACTGGCATATACCGGGCGGGCTGCCTGGCTTAATCGCCGCCGTCTGGGATTATTATTGATTGTACCGGTCGCCACTACCATCTTATCGTTGACGAGTAATTTTCACAAATTCTTCCGTTATGATTATCATCTGGACCTTTCCGGTCCATTCCCCATCCTGCTCAGAACCAACGGCGCCGGGTTTTGGCTTTATATGGCATACAACTTTGTTTTGCTCTTCATTGCCTTAGGAATTTTATTAGCAGCCCTGCGCGACCCCAAGTTAAATAAACGCAATACGCTTTTTCTCTTCTTTGCGCTTGCGATCCCGATGGCAACCGAACTGTTGTATAACCTGGGACCCACCCCCATGCGCAGCTACAATCTGACGCCCACCGCTTTTATTTTATCCGCCATCTTATATATCTGGGCGATGCTGCGTAATAAGTTGTTCAGCGTGGCGCCGGTGGCGCGCAGTATCGTAATGGAGAATATCGCGGATTTGGTGATCGTGCTGTCTCCAACAGACCAGATCGAAGATTTCAACCTGGCGGCTCAATCCGCCTGCGCTCTTTCGTCCTCTTCCATCGGTAAATGTACGGACAGCCTGCCGCCGCTCTGGGCTGATTTTTTCCAGCGTTTCCATCAAATCTTGGATTACAAGGGCGAGGTATCCCTCGGAACGGGCACAGAAGCGCGCATCTATGACCTGAGTATTTCTGCCATCCGTGATGAGCATAAACGTCTGGCGGGACGCCTGTTTCTTCTCCACGATCTGACCGAGCGCAAGCAAGCCGAAGAGAAACTGCGTCTCAGTGAAGAGCGTTTTCGTATGCTGGCGGAGAATGCCCCGCTAGCCATCTCGGTGACCGATCTGGAAACGGGTGATGTATTGTACTCCAACCAACGTGCGGTGAATCTCTTTAATATGCCCATGGATGAACTTATCGGAAGCAATCCTCGCACCCGCTATGATGAGAAAAATGAAAACACATCTTTTATTAACCTTATGCGCTCAGAGCATCAGGTAACCGACCTTGAAAAATATATGGGTAATTTCTCCGGGCGTGAATTATGGGTATCGATCAACGCGAATATGTCCCATTATGGCGGGCGTGCGGCGATCCAATCCACCTTTATCGACATCAGCGAGCGCAAGCAGGCAGAAGCCGCATTGGCGCACGAGCAAAATTTGCTGCGTACCCTGATCAATATCCTCCCGGATGCGATCTATGCGATGGATATCAATAAGCGTAAGACACTTACCAATCCGGCAGATTTAGCTTATATGGGGCTTAAAGATGAAGCGCAAGCCTTGGGCAAGACAGCTGCCGAGATTTATGACACAGAGCTGGCAGCGGACTTTATGGCGGTGGATGACCTCGTGCTCAAGAATGACCAGCCGGTCATTAATACGGAAGAAGGTTTGATTGATTCCAGTGGCAAGCAGCGTTGGTTCTTGAGTTCTAAGATGCCCCTGCACAATGAAGATGGCGATGTTATCGGCTTGGTGGGAATTGGGCATGACATCACCGAGCGCAAGCAGGCGGAAGAAGAATTGCGCCGGATCAATAGCGAATTGGCATTGCAGACGGAACTTGCCAAGGAGATGGCGGAAAAAGCGGAAAAAGCGACGCTGGCAAAGAGTTCTTTTCTGGCAAATATGAGTCACGAAATCCGTACCCCGATGAACGGCGTGATCGGCATCACCGGCTTGCTGCTGGACACGAACCTGGACAATGAGCAGCAGCGTTATGCCGAAATGATTCGCTCCAGCGGTGAGTCGCTGCTGGAACTGATTAACGATATCCTCGACTTTTCGAAGATTGAAGCCGGCAAACTGGAAATCGAGACGCTGGATTTCGACCTGCGCAGGCTTCTGGATGATTTTGCCGCCATGATGGTCATCCGCACCCGCCAGAAAGGGTTGGAACTGCTGTGCGCCGCCGAGCCAGATGTACCGTCTTTGTTGCAGGGCGATCCGGGCAGATTGCGCCAGATTCTGACCAACCTGCTGGGCAACGCTATCAAATTTACCGAGCATGGGGAAGTAAGCGTGCGCGTAACCAAGCTTAAAGAAACGCAGGAGGAAGTAACCCTGCGCTTCGCGGTGCGCGACACGGGTATCGGCATCCCGCCCGCTAAGCTTGGCTTGCTCTTCAATAAATTCACGCAGGTGGATTCTTCGACCACTCGCAATTATGGCGGGACGGGGTTGGGCTTGGCAATCTCGAAGCAATTGGCAGAGTTGATGGGCGGCGAAATCGGCGTGGAGAGCGAAGAGGGCAAAGGCTCCGAGTTCTGGTTCACCGTCTGCCTGAAGGTTCTCAACGAAAGGCGCGCCATAACGCCGCGCAAAACGGATACTGAAATCACCGCGCTGGCATTTGATTCTAAAAAGCGCATTCTGCTGGTGGAGGATAACCTCATCAACCAGAAGGTAGCCCTGGGCATTCTCAAGAAACTGGGACTGCCGGCGGATGCGGCGGGCAACGGATTGGAGGCCCTGCGGGCTCTGGAAAGTCAGCCCTACGACCTGGTGTTGATGGATATGCACATGCCGCAGATGGACGGGTTGGAAGCCACCCAGCACATCCGCGCTCCCCAATCGAAAGTTCTCGATCACGAAATTCCGATCATCGCCATGACTGCCAGCGCCATGCAGGAAGACCGCCAGCGCTGTTTGCAAGCCGGGATGAATGATTTCATCACCAAGCCGGTGCAGAGTCAGGTGTTAGCCCAGGTGTTGGCGCGCTGGCTGCCAGAGTAGGGTGATTCATCACCTTCTTCTTTGCGGCTTTGCGGCTTTGCGTGACACATCTGGGGCACAGGGTTTGCTTGGTTGATGGGGATGAGCACTCTTGACCCTAAAGGTCTT